>DASVGM010000461.1:0-7335 GCA_036379555.1 Pirellulales bacterium
GGCGATCGTGGGCGCCGGATTCTCAGGTATCGGCGCGGCCATCGCGTTGCGGCGGGCCGGCTTTGAGTTCGCCATTTTTGAGCGGCATGGCGACCTGGGCGGCACCTGGCGCGACAACACCTATCCGGGCTGCAAATGCGACGTTCCCTCGCACCTCTATTCGTTCTCATTCGCGCCCAACCCGGACTGGAGCCACACTTATTCCGCGCAAGCTGAAATTCAAGCGTATTTGCAAGAGGTTGCCCGGCGTTTCGATATCGTGCGACATATTCGCTTCAACCATGAGTTGATCGAGTGCCGTTGGCAAGGCGCCGCCGGACACTGGGAAGTGTCCACCAGCGCGGGCGTATGGACCGCCGACTTTTTGATCGCGGCGTGCGGCGCCTTGAGCGAACCTGCCAGACCCCACATCGAGGGCTTGGAACGGTTTGAAGGCGCCGTGTTTCACTCCGCCGCGTGGAACCACCGGCACGACCTCACCGGCGAGCGCGTGGCCGTCATCGGCAGCGGGGCGTCGGCGATTCAATTAGTGCCGCAAATCCAACCCAAAGTCCGCCAACTTTATCAATTTCAGCGCACGCCACCCTGGGTTTTACCGCATCCCGATCGCCCGATTCCGGCCGCTCGCCGCAAGCTTTACCGGCAGTGGCCGCTGGCCCAGCGGTTGGTGCGTTGGACCATTTACTGGGCTGAAGAGATGGTGGCGTTTTTCTTTACCCGCCTGCCGCACCGTGTCGGTTGGCTGAAGCGCCACGCGCTGCGGCATTTAGAGCGACAGATTGCCGACCAACACCTGCGCGCCAAGCTTATTCCCGACTATGAGCCTGGCTGCAAGCGGCTGTTGATTTCCAACGACTATTACCCTGCCATCGCCGCCGCGAACGCCGAACTGGTGGTGCAACCCATCTCGCATATCACCGCACGCGCCGTCGTCACGGCCGATGGCCGTGAGCGTGAAGTCGATACCATCATTTTGGCCACTGGTTTTCGTGTCACCGACCATCCGCTCGCCGCCCGTGTTTATGGCCGTGAGGGCCGGCGACTGGCTGACGTTTGGGCAGGGCAAGCCGAGGCCCATCGCGGCACAACCGTGCCCGGATTTCCCAATCTGTTTTTAATGACGGGGCCAAACACGGGCATCGGGCATACCTCGCTGCTAGTGATGATCGAGGCCCAACTTCCCTACATCGTGCAGTGCCTCAAGCACATCGAGCAGCGCGGCCTGGCGACCTTTGAGGTGCGGCAGGAAGCTTGCCGGGCCTATAACGAAGCACTCAGGCGGCGCATGCGGCGGACAGTCTGGCTGACGGGGCGTTGTCAGAGCTGGTATCTCGACCAACACGGGCAAAATACCACACTCTGGCCCGACTTCACCTGGAAATACCAGCGGCTGATGCGGCGATTCGACGCGCACAACTATCTGTTTAGCGCAGCAAAAAAGCCAGCCGCCACCTGACGCGCCGGAGGGGGCGTCAGGTGGCGACGGCTAAATAACCTTGTCCAGACTTATTCTTCGAGTTCGACGCGGCTGGAGCATGGGCTTCCTGGCCCGTCACGTTCGTTTGGTGACGGGCTAGGAAGCCCATCCTACACAGCGACCGCCCCGCGGCGCCCGAAAAACTAGCCTGGACAAGGCACTAGTGTACTGAAGCAGATTATTCGCGGGGACGCACTGCGCCGGTCAGGCCGCTGTAGTCGGCACGGTCATCCGGGTGCCAGAGGGGCACGCCGGCTTGAACGCGGCGCGCCAACATTTCGAGTTTTTCTTGCGATCCAGCGGGAGCCTCGGTGGGCACGAATTCCTGCGTTTCGTGCGGCACGAAGTCCTCATCATGACCAAATTCCAAGATGGCATCAAAGACGTTACGCATCGTTCATTAAACTCCTGACTATTTGACCAACTTACCGTATGCGAAAAAGCGACGGCCCCGAGGCGACGACGATTGGGTGGCCCTGACGATTGGGTGGCCCTTGGGCGACGACGCTTGGAGGGCGGGGGTGGAACCGACGACCTAAAGCATGTTATTCTTACAGAGATTCTACGATTGTCAAGCATTTTGGGTTCAAAAAACCATTCGTGAGGTCTATCTTGTCCTGGCTACAGCGGACAATTCGGCTGTCTCCAAAGAGCCGCGGTTTTCACCTCATTACGCGGGAGGTGATGAATGCGTTGCCCGAATTGGCTGAATTTCGCGTGGGAACTTTACACGTCTTCATTCAGCATACCTCGGCCTCGGTTTCGATCAATGAAAATGCCGACGCCGACGTGCCGCACGATCTGGAAGCGGCCCTGAACGCGCTCGCCCCCGAAGATTTTCCCTATCGCCATACGTGCGAAGGGCCTGATGACATGCCGGCCCACGTCAAGGCGTCGCTGTTAGGCAGCTCGGTTTGGGTTCCGGTCAGCGAGGGCCGCTTGGCGCTGGGCACCTGGCAGGGCATTTATCTTTGCGAGCACCGCGATCGTGGCGGCGGGCGCAGCCTTGTGCTCACGCTCTCAGGCGAGCGATAATCTCATCATCTTGGAGTGCGGCGATTTATCGCCGCTTTCCGTCGTCGCGGAGCGACCTTTTCCTTCTTGGTTCCACTGACAAATTCGTGGGTGGTTTTCGCGCCGATGAGCAGGGCGACGTTCGCGTTTTCAAAGGCATGGCCGGGCAAATAAATGATCTGCGAGGTGTACGAAAAGGCAAAGAACCCTGGCCCGCCTTGGTGGGCCAGGGCTGGCCTGCGCAAAACGAGTGTATTTCACGCGGGGAGCCAACAGCGGTTCGGTGTGAGATTTGTTCCGCTCCGCCACCGCCGGCTTCACGCCGGTGGAGCGCTGATTGACCGCTAGAAACGGCGTCTGATGATGCTCCCTATCCTCTTTTTCGCGCCAGCGTCCGCCGCCGCGGGCGGCGGACGCTGGTGCGAAAAAGAGGAGGCGCAGGAGGTTGCCGCAATAAAGCGTTCTGGCGTTCAATCAGCGCTCGACTGGGGTAAACCCGGATCGGGGCGGAACAAAACTGGCATCAACGGTTCGCGGCGCGTAACACCTCGGTTGCGCGGGCCAGGCCAGGGCCAAGCGAGTCATTTACCCGCCCAGATCCTGCTATCCCTCAGGTTGCTCGCCAGCCTCGCAGGCCCGCTACGCGGCCCAATGGTTGTACAGAAACTGGCCGCCTCCGTGGAGTTCCTTGGGAGCAGAGCCTGGCTGAAGCCAGCGCCAGACGCCGGTCATTCTACCACATGGAATTCGCTTTCAATCGCCAATCCATTTATTTGCCCGGCAAATGCCTTAAAAAACGCATCGTGGCCCCGCTATCCAGCCAAAACCTACCCACAGATTCTTCCGAGGAACCTTCTTATCTGGTAGCGGAACTCGTGAGAATTCTGGCCGTCACCTGCCGCCACGCCCCGACTTCTCACGAAGTCGGCTATGGGTGGCTTCCGGAACGCCCCATCCATCCTGAGATCGGAGAGAAGGTCGCTCCGCGACGGTTGAAAGCGGCGATGAATCGCCGCACTCCAAGACAGCCACTTACGTTTGAATTGCAATCGTCAGGGGAACTTTCTTGACGCCGGACAAGCCAACAGGCCAAAATAACAAAGATCATCGGCCATTTGCTTAAGCGCTGACCACGCAATCATGCCGCCTTCCATTCCCACGCTCTCCTTTTCCGGCGGCACCCTGCTGCTGGCCGGGTTGCCGGCGGAAGCCGTGCGGCGTGTGTTCGCCGATCTACCTTGGACCTGGGATCCGCGCGCGGCCGCCTGGCGAATGGATGCCTTGGAATACGCCGCCACGCGCCGCGCCATCGATCTACATCGCCTGGCCTGCCGCGACGACGTGCCGCGCTGGCGAAAAGTCTCCTGGCCAAAGCCGGAATTGCCCGAACTGCGGCCGGAACAGCAAGCCGCGGTGGCGGCCTGGCAAGCCACGCGGCGCGGCGTGGTGGTCATGCCCACCGGCACCGGCAAGACGGAAGTCGCCTTGACCATTCTGCGGGAGTTGGCGGTCGCGACGCTCGTGGTCGCCCCGGTGCGAGATTTGATGTATCAATGGCACCGCCGCATTGCCGAGCGACTGGGCTACGACGCCGGCGTCATCGGCGATCATTTGTTTCGCGTTCTGCCGGTCTCGGTCACCACTTACGATAGCGCTTATCTGCATGCCGACCGTCTGGGCGACCTGTTCGGGCTGATTGTGTTCGACGAATGCCATCACTTGCCCGGCGCGGTGCGCGGCGACGCGGCGCGGATGAGCGCCGCGCCCTGGCGGCTGGGCCTGACGGCAACGCCGCAGCGGGCCGACGGCCGGCACGGCGAATATCCGCGGCTCATTGGTCCGGTGGTCTATGAGTTGCCCCTGGCCGCGGTGCGCGGACGGGTGCTGGCGGAGTACGACGTGGTGCGCATTCCGGTCCATCTTTCCGAGGTCGAGCGGCGGCGGCATGCCGCGCTGGCCCGGCAAGTGCGCTGCTATGTCGCCGCGCGGCGCAAAGAAGAACCCGGCTCCGATTGGCAAGACTTGTGCGCCGACGCCGGCTCGTCGCCCGACGCTCGCCGCGCGTTGCGCGCCTATCGGGCCAAAGCGGCCATCGAAGAGCGTGCCGAGGAAAAGCTGCGCGTGCTGGAAGACCTGTTTCGCTTGCACGCTGGCAGCCGGACGATTGTCTTCGCCGGCTCGAACGCGATGGCCCGTGAGGTGTCGCGGCGGTTTCTCATTCCCTGTCTGCTCAGCCATTGCGGTAAAAAGGAGCGGCTGGAGGTGCTCACCGGTTTGGAAGAGGGTGGCTTCCGGCGCTGGTGGCCAACCAGGTGCTCGACGAAGGAGTCGATCTGCCGTCGGCCAAAGTGGCGATCGTGCTCGGCGGCCAGGCCTCGACGCGGCAAGCCAAGCAGCGGCTGGGGCGCATCCTGCGCAAAGCGGGGCACGAACGCGCCATTCTGTATGAAGTGGTCACCGCGGACACCAACGACGAACGCCGCTCGCGAAAGCGACGGGCCAACGATGCTTACCAGGGAACACGCCATCGCCGCTTATGAAGACGGTCGCGTCCTGCCCGACCGGCTCGATCGCCGCCGTCATGCCCAGTATCTCGGCCATGCCGAGCGTATGCTGGCGGTTTATCAGCGGGGCGTGGGCCGCACGCGGCGCGAGTTGCACACCGCGGTGCGCGAGGTGTTTGCCGACGAGGGCGATTGTCCGTTGCGGCGCATCGAGGCGTTTTGCAAGTTGTTGGACGACGCCGGCGAATACGATGATGATCGCCGCGGCGAGGCGGCTGAGTTGCGGCGGCAGGTGTTTCGCCTGGCGGCGCGCCGTCATCCGCTGGTGAAGGTGGCCGATCGTTTGTTCACGACGGCCGAGCGGCAAGCGAAAGAGGAGATCGCCGCGGGCCTGGGCATGGCGTGGAGCGAGATCGATGCGCGGCTGTTCGCCGATATCAGCGAGTGCCATCGGCTGCGGCGTTTTAGCGGCTATGCGGACGGCGCCGCGCTGTTGGCGCGTTACAACGTGGCGCAGGTGCAGACGGCCTTGTTCGACGCGGTGGAAATGACCGTCTGGGCGCGTGACGACTTCAAAACCATTTTGCGTTACGCCAAGCTGGCACGTCTGCTGCACACGATTCGCGTCGACGGCGACGGCGGATACGTGTTTCGCTTTGATGGGCCGGCGTCGCTCTTGCGTTCGACACAGCGTTACGGCGCGGCGCTGGCGCGCTTTGTGCCGGCGCTGCTCGCCTGCCGCGATTGGCGAATGCACGCCGTGGTGCGGCGCCGCGGCCGCGGCTGGATCAACCGCCTGGAGCTTTCGCCGGCCGACGGTTTGACGAGCCACTTGCCGCCGCCGGAAGAGTTCGATTCCAGCTTGGAGCGGACGTTCGCCGAGCGTTGGGGGGACGCCGCGCGCGAGGGTTGGACGCTGGTTCGCGAGGGCGAGGTTTTGCATCGCGAGCAGCGGGTCTTTGTGCCCGACTTTGTGTTGCGGCATGCCGACGGCCGGCGCGTGCTGTTGGAGCTGGTCGGCTTTTGGACGCCCGAATACTTGCAGGCGAAGCTCAAAACATTGCGGCTGTTTCGCGAGCGGCCGATTGTCGTCGCCTTGGCCGCCGCTCCGCCGCAGGCGGCGTTCGACGAGCAATTCGCCGCGGCGGGGCAAGTGATTCGTTTCAAGTCGTCGCTCACGGTGAAAGCCGTGCTCGATCATTTGCGGCAATACGACTTCGCCCCGACGCGAACGGAGCAGCGCCTGAGCGAAAGCGGCGATTTGCCATGATCGTTGGCTGTCAGCCGGCGCCGAGTTTGTTCCGTCTTCATCTTCGGGCCGATTCGCCTGCGTTTTTTGATGTTGCGCGTTTTAGACCCCATCCGCCTTGCGACTTGGCGAAAAACGTCGCGGAAGGCGGGACGCAATTCGAGCGGATCAACCGGGTCGAGAATCGTCCGCATCTGCGTGTCGCTGGGTACACGTTCAATATGAAACAGCCGCTTCATGTTTTCGTCTTGGCGTCGCTGGTCGAAGGCCAGCAACGACGGATCTTTGAGAGCGAACAGCGCCACGCCCGACATGAGAGCGTCGGGCAGGCTAATCGGCGCGCCGTCGCGGCGCAGGTCCGGCAAGCGCGCAAACCTTTCACGCAACAACTTGTACCGTGGGTCCGCGGACAAATGCTTGCGGCCCTTTATAGGCCGTCGTCGAGTCGTAGCTGGCATGGCGACTCCGTTCGCCGAACAATCAGGACTGCGGTCATCCCAACCGCTGGCCAGATGATAGCCATTCGCTTCGAATCCAAAAACACCTGTTCAGACCATCCGATTGCGAAAACCGACTGCCACCGACCCCTACATCACGCCGGTTTTGGGCAAGCGGGAATTGCTGGCTCCGTGACAACGCAAAGCGGTGATCCAGCGCACGCACTCCAAGACGACGTCAAGCCACCTACCCCAGGGTCAGTGTCAGGCGTGGCGCGTGAAAAAACCCTCCAAGCCAACCGCGTGGTAGAAAAACAGAATGCGGGCGGCGGCAGGCGGCAAAGTCTGCTGTTCGATCTTTGACAATTCGGAATTGGTACGGAGAGGTCGCCACGCCGACACGACACGGCAAATATCATCACCCCCCATATTAGTCATTGTGTCGTCGCTGGGACGGTGCGCGGCGGCTAGTCGCAACTCCATAGTTTAAAACGGTTTGCGATGACAAAACAAAAGACGCTTTTTTGTTTTTGTCAACGAGGCCGACCATCTTGTCAACAGCGCCGGCTCGCCGAATCATTCGCTCGACCGAGGCAAGCTCGGTCGGGGCGAAGACGTGCGGGCCGATCGCCTTTAGCCTGTCAATCACCGCGC
>DASVGM010000462.1:0-2044 GCA_036379555.1 Pirellulales bacterium
GAGTAGGTAGTTGCCAGTGGTCAGTGGTCAGTGGTCAGTGGCCAGTTGTCAGTTGTTGGTGAGAGGCGCTAGACGGGGGAAGAGAAATGCGGATTGCAAATTGCAAATCGCAAATTGCAAATTGCAAATGGATCATGCTCGCCTGCGCGGCTCTGATCAATGTTGCGCCGGCGGCTGAAGACGCCGGCTCGGTTGACGCTCGGTTGACACCCGCCGACAACGAGCGGCAACTCATCGAACGGCGCCAATCGCGGCTGAAAGAGCTTCCATCGCCGCCGCCGCCTCCGGAGGTGGAACTGCCCAAACCAGTGAAGAAACGGCCGAGCTCCGGTACGAAAGCAAGCCGCGCTCTCGCCAAGGATGAGGGCGCCGTGCTGGGTGCGATCGACCGCTTCATTTACGACTCTTGGCGGAAGGCGAATTTGCCGCAAGCCGTGCAGCCGCCGGAAGTGTGCGACGACGCCGCCTTTTGCCGGCGCGTGCATCTCGATTTGATCGGCGTCATACCGACCGGCGTGGAGGTGAATCGATTCAGCGCGGATCGGTCGCCGCAAAAGCGAGAAAAACTCATCCGCCAATTGTTGGCGCGCGATGACGATTACGCCGCCCACTTCACTCCTTTCTGGGAAGACGCGCTGGCCAGCCAGCCGGTGCTCAGCCAGGGCGGCATTCCCACGCGAGGCAATTACCGCGAGTGGATCTATGATAATCTCAAGCAGAACCGGCCTTACGACGTGATGACGGCCGAATTGATCGACCCCACCATGCCGCGCCGGCACGGCGCGGTGAGGGAAGATTTGTTTGGCGTCCAATATACGATCGAGTATGTTCGCAACGAAGATTATACAGTCACCTTGCAGACGGCGGCCAATATCGGCCAGGTGTTCTTGGGCACCAGCATGAAATGCGCGAGCTGCCACGACCATTTCGATAATTCTGAATGGACGCAGCGGCGGTTTCTCGGCTTCGCCGGCTTGTTCGCGCCCGCCGATCTGGAGTTGATGCGTTGCGATGTTCCTCTTGGCGAGACGGCGCCGGCGCGCTTTCCGTTTGACTTTCCCGGCGCCAAGCGCGAAGTGCCCCGCGAGCTTGACGCGCGCTTGCATCTGGCCGCGCAACTGATTACCGATCCGCTCAACACGCGCTTTGCCGAAACGATGGTCAATCGGCTTTGGAAGCGTTATCTCGGCCTGGGCCTGATCGAACCGGCCGACGACTTCCGCGCCACGCGGCCGGCGAGCCACCCTGGCCTGTTGAAGTGGCTGGCTTATGATTTTGTGGCGCATGGTTGCGACCTGAAACACACGATCCGGGAGATTCTCACCAGCCGTACCTACCAACATCGTTACGATTGTGAATTGGAAGACCACTTTGATAGTTCCGGGACGGAAACGCCGCGGTACTTCCGCTCGCCCGCCTTGCGGCGCCTGACGGCCGAGCAGTTTTTTGACAGTTTACACGTGGCCCTCGAAGGCAAGCTCGATCCGCGCCAGCGCTGCTACCTCGACGGCCGCGCGACGGCGCTCATGCGGGCTCTTGGCCGTCCCGATTCGCGCAACGAGATCAGCACGGCGCGGCCGGAAGACGTGGGCGTTGTCTCGGCGTTGGAATTGCTCAACGGCACGGAATTGCAGGGCCTGCTGGAAGAAGCCGAGTTGGGCATCAAGCCCGCCGTGCGGCGCGATCCGCGGCGGCTCGTCGATCAGCTTTACTTGAACGTGTTGAGCCGGCGCGCCAGTGGCGAAGAACGCAAACTCGCCGCCGAGTGGTTCGACTCGGAAGAATCGCTCGAAGAAGCGGCCCGCGACCTGCTGTGGGCGCTGATTTGTTCGCCGCAGTTTCAGTACGTGGAGTGAAGGATGAGGGATGAGGGATGAAGGGATGAAGGATGACGGATGAAGGAATGAGTCAATTGGATTCGCGATCTCTGACGCGCCGCGGCTTTCTTGGGGCCGGGCTGGCGGCGGGCCTGACGGCGCCGGCGCTGGCGCGGGCAGCCGCGTCGCGGCCGCGGGCCAAGGCCAACGCGGTTATTTTTGTCTGG
>DASVGM010000463.1:0-2191 GCA_036379555.1 Pirellulales bacterium
GGCTTCAGCAATGAACAGATCGAGCAACTCAAAAGCGCCTATCGTTTAATCTATCGCAGCGGTCTGCGCTGGTGCCAGATACTTGAGCGTCTGCATGCCGAATACGCCACCGGCCCGGCCAGCCACTTCGCCGCGTTTTTCGCCGGCAGCACGCGCGGCATTGTGGCCGAACGTCGCGTTCCGCCGGCCGCCACTCTGCGCCTGCCCGACGATTCAGATGGGCTCGATTTGCTGCGAAAAGCAGGCTAGCGCCTTGGCCAGACTTCATCTTAGGGGTCGACGCGGCTGGAGGATGGGCCTCCTGGCCCGTCACGGTCGGGCGTGCATAAATGGGACGGGCACCATATTGACGACTGAACGGCGCCGAAGATAAACTCAAGTGCATGCCAAGAATCGCTCGAGTTGCCCCCGGCGGGATGTTGTACCATGTGTTTAACCGCGGCTTGCCATCGACGCGGCTGTTCCGCAAAGACGCCGATTTCGAGACCTTTGAACGGATCATCGAACAGGCCATCGACTCCCGGCCCATGCGGATTCTGTCATACTGCCTGATGCCGACTCACTGGCACCTCGTGCTCTGGCCTGAAAACGACGGCGACCTTGGCGCCTTCATGCAACGATTGACCGGAAGCCACGCGCGCAACTGGCAGATCGCGCGCGGCCGTATCGGCTACGGCCACCTCTACCAGGGACGCTATAAATCGTTCACCATCGAATGTGGGGAGCCGCTCTTTGAGGTTGTCCGCTATGTGGAGGCCAACGCGCGCCGCGCCAAGCTGGTTCGCCGCGCCGAAGATTGGCGATACGGCAGTCTTTGGCGGCGCACATCGGGCACGCGCGAGTTACGGCGGATGCTCAGCGATTGGCCGTTGCCAAGGCGGCGGTCGTGGTCGCAATATGTGAACCAGCCGCCCAGCGCGGCGGAGTTGGAGGCGATTCGGTTGTGCCTCAAACGCGGCCGGCCCTACGGTCGCGAGGCCTGGGTCCGCGATACCGTCGCACGGCTCGGCCTCGAATCCACCGTTCGCCCGCACGGCCGGCCGCGGCGGCAAGACGCTTAGTCCTTCTTCTTCATCAGTTTTCGCCGGATGGTGCGCACGTTGTCCTGCATCAACGCGGGCAGTTTCGGCCGTAACAGATCCTTGCCCTTATACCAGCCATACGGCTCATTGATGGCCATGTGGCACTCGATAAACAGGGCGCCTGCCGGTTTCGTCAACTCCACGACGTGGCTGTAGCCGCCAAAACCCGCGTAGGCATGAGCCTTGCCGAGCACCTTTCCGCCCCCGGCGGTCGTTTCATAAGGCCGCCAACGATTGGGAAACTTCGCATCGTCGCCGAAGCGCGGGTCGAGCAGCGACGCCGCCAGCGTGCTGTTTTCGGTTCGCGTGGTCAGATTATGCACAATTCCAGCGATCTGCACTTTGTTCAAGAGCGGGCTGGCCGTGTGAGAATACGATTCACTGCGTTGCTCGTCCGAGCTGATTGTCAAATCGCGCTCTTTTAATTGCTCGTCCGTGAGCTGTTCCGTCTTTCCCTTTTCGGAGGAACCGCCCCCCATGAGTTGGCCCAGCAAATCGTCGTCGCTCAAGTCGCTGCGTTTGCCGTACGCCACAAACCAGGTATCGATGACATGCACCCGATCCCCGCCCTTGTTCGTGGTTGGAGTGATGACAAGTACGAACGGCGCCACCGGCGATTCACGCACGAAGTCGTCATAGCCGTGTTTTTTTTTGGCGATTTCATGCACGATTCGATCTTGCGTCTTCGCATCGTCCGAGGGCGAAAGCGCCGGTTTGGGCAACGGGATGGATTGGTCTCCAATGGCGATGCCGGTGCTCACCAAATGCTCATAGACCTCGTTCTCCGCTTCCTCGCCGGCGAATGCGCCGCGACAGACGAGAAAAACCAAGCCGATTGCGGCGACAGCCCTCATGGGTAACTCCTTGAAGATGAAACATTTTGCCGCATTGTAACCCAATTTCTTGGCAAGCGTGAGATGCCGGCCGTGAAAGTCTCGTTTTTTTACCCACTTTGCGGCCATGAAGTGAAACGGGGAGAAATTGCGCGGCGGGAGAAACTGCCCAGCATTACCGGCGTGTGGTTGCCGATAGTAGAGGTAGTGTCAGCGTTTGCAGGGAGGAAACGATGCTTCGACAGACCGTTCTTTTTGCCACGGCGGTTTTGGTGA
>DASVGM010000464.1:0-2788 GCA_036379555.1 Pirellulales bacterium
CAACTAACAACTGACAACTGACAACTGGCAACTGGCAACTAACAACTGACAACTGACCAAAACATGGACTTCCTCAACAAAGCCTTCGCTCAAGTCTCAGACCTCTTTCGGTCATTGTCGCCGGGGGCGCGCGTGACGACGGGACTGCTGCTGGCGGTGGTGGTGGTGAGTATTGGATATTTGTTCAACCACCAGATTTCGGCGGGCGACGCGTACCTGCTGGAAGGGCAAAACTTCTCGCAGGCGGAGCTGCAGGCCATGCAGGCGGCCTTCGGCAAGGCGGGCCTGGGCGGTTATGAGATCGATGGCGGTCGGATTCGCGTGCCGCGGTCGCTCAAGGCTAAGTACATGGCGGCCTTGGCCGACGCCGGCGCCATGCCAGCCCATTTTGGTTCGCACCTCGACGCGGCGGTCAACAAGCCCAGTCCCTTCACCAGCAAAGCTCAGCAAGAGGCCATGCTCAAGAATGGCAAGCAAAAGGAGCTGGCCGACATCATCCGCTGGATGGAGGGCGTGGAAAGCGCCGCGGTCCTTTACGATTCGCGCAAGAAGCCCGGCATCGGCGGCGAACAGTTGGTCACGGCCTCGGTCACCGTGAAGCCGGTCGGCACGAAACAACTCTCGCGCGAGCAGGTGCGGAAGATTCGCGACCTGGTGACCACGGCCATCGTCGGGCTGAACGGGTCCAACGTCACCGTGGTCGACGTGAATGGCATGTCTTACCGCGGCGGCGCGGCCGGTGAAATGCAAGACGTGTTCGACGACCCTTACGCGCAACGTGTCAAGTATTGGCAAGACTATTATCGCTCCACCATTCTTGAGGCGCTCAACTATGTGCCGGGCGTGGTGGTGACCGCCAACGTCGAGCTCGATCCGCGCTCCAAACTGCAAGAAGAAAAAACGCACGTCGATCCGAAAACGGTGCCGATCGACGTTCAAGAAGAATCGGAAAACAACCAGAGCGATTCGGCCGCTCCCGCCGGTCAGCCGGGCCTGCCGGCTCAGCGCCCCAATGCCCCTGCCGCCTTGTCGGCGCAGGCGCGCGGCAACCACACCGATAAAGAGCGCACGTCGCAACGTATCAAGAACGAAGCCTCGCGCGATTGGACCAAGACCGAAACCATCGGCCTGACACCCAAGCGCGTGACCGTGGCGGTGGGCATTCCCGCCACGTACTTTGAAGAACTTTATCGCCAGCAGTACGCGGCGCCGCCGGATCAACCGCCGCCCGCCGTCGATAAGAAGTTGCTGGCGCAACTGCAAACCGACGAGATCGGCCGAATTCAATCGCACATCACCAACCTGATTCCGCAAAGCGACCTGACTTCCGACCCGCGCCCGCTGGTGACCATCACGCCGTTTCATCCGCTGCCGGCGGGCGAGATTCCCGTACCAGCCGCGAGCGAGGTGGCCTTGGGCTGGCTGGCGACCAATTGGAGCACGGCGGCCATGACCGTGCTGGCTCTGGTGAGCTTGTTGATGCTGCGTTCGATGGTTCGCGCCGCGCCGGCATCGCCGCCGACGCCCGACTTGCCGTTGCCGCCTCCGCCGCCGGCGGCGGAGAAGCAAACGGAAACAACTCCGGTCGAAACCGAGGGCAAAGGCGCGGGGCGATTGAAACGACGCGGCGGGTCGGGCGCGTCGTTGCGCGAGGAGTTGGCCGAGATGGTGCGCGACGATCCCGATACCGCCGCCAGTATTTTAAGGTCTTGGATAGGAGCCGCGAGCTAATACGATGAGCAAAAAAGAAGACGCGCTGCGCCGCGCCGCGATCTTGGTGTTAAGCCTCGACGACGCCACTGCCGACGCCGTGTTGGACCAGCTTCCAGAGAACGACGCCGCCCTGGTGCGACGCCTCATGGTCGACCTCGATCGTGTCGATGCCGATGAAGAACGCCGCGCGATCGACGAGTTTATGCGGCGTCGCTCTTTGCCGCGCCGGGAGTCGGGCGTGGAGCTGCAACTGGGCCTTGCCAACCGGATGGACGCTGTGCATGCGGTGCCGGCCGCCGGACTGGACGACGGCAGGCCGTTTGGCTTTTTGCGCACGGCGCGAGGCGAGCGCATCACGCCGATGATTACCGGCGAGCATCCGCAAACGATCGCGGTGGTGGTTTCGCACTTGCCGGACGACCGCGCGGCGGCTGTGTTGGCCTCGCTCGACGCGAGGTTGCAGGCCGAAGTGATTCAGCGGCTGATCGATCTCGACCAGGCCGATCCCGAAGTGATTCGCGAAGTGGAACGGGCCTTGGAATCACGGATGTTGGAGCAAACCCAGGCCGAAGAGCGCCGCGAGACGGGCTTCGCGTCGGTCGCGCGCATTCTCGAAGCCGCCGAGCCTTCGTTGCGTCGCACGATCATGACGAACCTTTCGCGGCAAGACCGCTTGCTGGCCGAACGGTTGCGGCCGCAGCGATTTGAGTTTGAAGACTTGTATGCGGTGGACGACGCCACGCTGACCACCATCATAGCCGCCGCCGGCATGGAAATTAGCCGGCTGGCATTGGCCGGCGCCGACGAGAGTCTGCTGGAGCGCATCGTCAAGCCGCTGACGCCGCCCGAGGCCAAAAAGATGCGGCGTTTGATCGAGCAATTGGGGCCGATTCGCTTGTCGGACGTGGAGGAGGCGCAACGGGAGGTCGCCCGCATCGCGCGGCAGCTTGCCTTGGAGGGAATGATTGATTTGCCGTCCGGCCGCGTGCTGGCCGTGGCGTGAAGATATTACGATTTCGATTTGTAGGGTGGGCATTGCCCACCTTGAGCTCATGGTGGGCAATGCCCACCCTAC
>DASVGM010000465.1:0-5980 GCA_036379555.1 Pirellulales bacterium
TTTGATTGCGTGCTGCCGACGCGCAACGGCCGCAACGCGCTCGCTTTCACCGACCAGGGGCCGTTGCGTCTGCGGAACAAGCAATTTGCGCGCGACAGGCGCCCGCTGGAAGAGCATTGCCCCTGCCTGGCATGCCGCCACAGTCGCGGTTATTTACGGCATTTGTTCATGGCCCGCGAGATGCTTGGCCCGGTGCTGCTTTCAATCCACAACCTGACCTATTATCAGCGTTTGCTGGCGGCCGCGCGCGAAGCCATTTTGCACGATCGGTTTGTCGAACTTCGGCTGGAGAAAGAGGCGGCGTGGTCCGGCGGACAGGTAAAAGATTGAACTACTCCGGCGGCGAGAAGAAAAATGGTTCGCCCAACTCTTTGCGAAAACACCGGCGGCCGGTGATGCCCGATGCTTCCCCGAGCGCTTCGCCGCGAGCTTCTCGATAACCTTTCTCGATGGCCTCGTCGATCAGGTTGTCCGCGAAGTCGAGCAGGCAAAGGTGCGGCGGCTCCGGGCGTAAGCTGAAAACGACCACGCGCTCTTGTTGCCGCGAGCGCGCATCGACGAGCTGCGCTTGATAGTACAAGTGATTGAACGCCCCCGCCGCGTTCTGCAAAAAGTTGCGGCGCTCGCCGCGCTGCCGCGGGTCGGCCTCGACCAGAATAATGTGCGTCGCGCCCCATCGGACGGCGGCTTCAATCGGGCTGTTATGGGCGAACCCTCCGTCCACCAGTTCCACGCTTTCACCCCGACGCGGAAAATCTCGTAGCGTCCGAGCGGGAAACACCGGAAAAATCGACCCGGAGCCCAGCACCACGTCGAGCAACATCTCCGGGCGTTCGGCCAGCGCGACGGCGCGCTCGCCATAGTCGGCTGGCGGACTCAGCGATGAAGCGGGCGCGTAAAAATAAAGATCGCTCGGCAAATCCTCGCTCGATCGTTCCAAGCACGAGGCGGTGATCACCAGATCGCGCGTCGTGAGTTTTTGGTTGAGAATCTGCCTGCTGAGCAATGTCAGCCGCTCGCTCATGCCCCCTTGGCCGATATCGAGCGGCGCGTGTCCCGCCTCGCTCGCCCGAAAAGAGGCCAATTGCTCGAAGCGTTCCAGCAGTTGTCGCTCCATACCGCTGCCATCCGAGAGGGTGCGTTCGTGGAACAACAAGGTAAGCACTTGCGCCAACGGCAAGCCTAACAGCAAAATGGCCAGCCCCCAGGTGGTCGTCCAAGGAGGCAACGCCAGTATCTTTCCGCCTCGGCTCAATCGCCGCCGCCAAACCGCCGCCGCCAAGGCCAGCGCCAGCAAACACCAGCCGGCCCAATCGATGCCGAACGTCGCCCACAACCAGGCATGATGCAGCGAGTGCGATGCCCCCAGCAACCGCCAGGGCGAATAAGGAAGACAACTCGCGATGATTTGCGCCGCCGCGAGCGTCAGCAAAACCGTGATGACAACGCCCGCGCGGCGCTCCGGTGATTTCACCATTTTTCGAGCCATCCATAAAACGACCGTCAACTCAACCGCGACGAACCACAGGCCGATGTTGCCGCGCACCAACCGCGATGGGCGAACGATGTCGCGTTGATCGAGCGAGGTCCAGGCCCGGCGCAGTTCGGAGCGTCCGGCGATGGTTTGCGACGTGCCCAGCGCGATCGCCAAAGCGTTGATCGCGCCGCCTGATGTGCCGGCCACGAGCGAGATGGCCAGCGATTCATCGCCGGTTTGGCGGCGCAGGTCGCCGAGCGTCTCTTCCAGCGCGGCCGCCACGCCGATTTGATACGAACACTTCGCTCCTCCGCCGGATAAGACCAACGCCAGCCGCAACGGCTCGCCGGCGGGACGCGTCTGGGCATAGTGCCTGAGTAGGCGCGCGATGCCGTCAAGCGAAACCGCTTGCACGTCGTCGCCGTCGGTCGCGATGCGCAAAGCTTCCGTCCAATTCAACAAATCGGCATAGCGCCGGCGCCAGTCTTCAAAACGCACAAAATCGTGCGCGCCCTGAGCGTCGACATGCCGCGTGAGCAACTCGATCACCCGATCGGCATATTCAAAGCCGGCCCGTGCCACCACCACGTCCGCCGGCACTTGAATGCGCTCGATCTCGGGAAAGTCAATCCGCCGAAATGGCGGCAGATCGCCCGACTGCCGCCAGGCCCCGTCCCAGACGAAGGCGATACGATGGTATTTGCGGTTGGGCGTCGCCAGCAAGCGCAGCGAGTTGGTGTGCGAGTAACTGTATTCGACTTCCGCGGGCGAGGGAGTCATGCCGGCGGCTTTCAGGGCATGCGCCGGAGCGATTCGTCCGGACGCCGAAAGTGGATCGACAAAGACGAAGCGCACGCGGCCGGCTTTCCAGGCGCGGCGCACGTCGGCGATGGTTTTCAGCGGCGATCGCTCGGCGGCGACGCAGACGCCGCGGTAACTGTGGCGCTGACCGGCCTGACCATCTTTCTCAGGCGGCAGCAAGCGGCTGGCCAAGTATTGGCAGCGAGGTGTCCCCGAGCGTTCGTTGCGGAGCGCCGCGGCAAACACGCCGGGCGTTAAGAGCGCGACATCAATCAGGCCTTTATCGAGCCAATAGAGAATGTCGCCGTAAGTGCCGATCGTAAGGTGAAACACCACCTCGCGGTCGATAGCGGCCGCCAGCTCTCCAAAAAGGCATTCAAATTCGGCCGCGCCTCGGTCAAAATCCTGATAAGCGACCACACCCACGCGTACCTCGATCGAGGCCGCATCAACGCGCACGGCGGTGAGCGCCGAGCCGGCGAGAACAAACAATGCCCAAGTCGCCCGTCGCGCGCTGCAACACGATTTCACTGCTTGCCTCCCCTTAACGGCTCAAAGGCCGGGTGATCGAGAAGCGTGGCGAAACCAAATTGCTCTTCCGGCGAAGCTTCCACCGCCGACTCCCGCGCACGAAAGATTCTGTCGCCGACCAGCCAGTGATAGATAGTCACGGGCAACGCACCATTGCGGGCAGTTTGAATCCGCGCTCGTTTCAGCCCGGCGCCAAAATAGAGCTGCGTCCCATTTTTCTCGCCAAACGATTCGCCGGCGTGACGGCCGGGAACGCCCGAGTTGAAGCCCACATGCCGCACCGGAAAAACATTGATCGTTCCCGCCCTGTCGCTATCGTAAAGGTGGGAATATTGATGAATCACGTCCGGCCGCGAGGTGTAGCTCAACGCCTCCTGCCATTCTCGATCGGTGGCGCCTTGTTTCGACTCCAGGCACGCCCGCAAGCGGGTGCGAAGCTCCTCCGGCTTTGGCCCGCCGGCGGGAATCAACTCTGCGCGGATCGAGGCCAGCAATTCCAGCGGATCACGGTCGCTCAGTACCTCATAGCGGTAACGCAAGCGATGGCCTTTTTGCCCTCCGGACGAACGCAACCGAACGATGCGAGCCTCGCCGCGTTGAGGCGTGACGACGCGCACGACGGCATCGACCTCATTAGGCCACTGCTCGCCACGGGCGGGACCGCGTTCACGCACGAGCGCCAGGTCCATTTCTCCGGCCAAGTGGCGGCGTAAGTGCTCAATGAAGTCGATCGCCTGGCCGCTCAGCAGCCGATGCTCGCGCAAGTCGTGAAAGTCGGGGTGCCGTTGCCAGGCTTGATCGTCGCCTTCAAGCCCGGCAAGGTCGAACAGGTCGATGACGTATGAGCCGCCGGCCGTGGAACCAACGACCACGTCGAACGGTCGTGTGGGCCGCAACCGCTGGCGGCCATAAATGGCCGGCAGGCCGCCTTCGTCGTGCGTCAGCTTTTGCACGCTGATCTTGATGCCCTCGCGACGCATGGCGTCGAACAGCAGCTTTTCCGTGGAAACGACTCGCGGCGTGTAAATCAGGCCATGATCGCTGACCACACCGAATAGCGCGCGGTCAAAGTACGTTCCCGACCCATTCGCATTTTCCAAAGAGCGGTAAACATTGACAACCTGCCCTAAAAACCAATCGAGCCGATCATATTCTCCGCGACTGCCGATGATCTCATCCGAGTACGGCCCTTTGCCGTGAGCGAAGTGGTCGGGCCAGGGATTGTACCAAAGCAGGTAATCGGGCAGGCCCTCGTCTTCATGCTCGGCCACGTACCGTGCGTCTTCGCGAAATGTTTTTAGCGCATTGGCGCTGAAGATCAATTCGCCCAGAAAACTGCCGTTTAAGTTGCGATGCGCGATCAACCAGCGGCGGCGCTCATTGAGCTCGCGCTCCATCATCGCCCGGCGGCGCAGCCGCAGTACGATCGCCTTTTCAATGAAATCGCGTTGCACTTCGCCAATGGCGGTGCCGACCTCGGCCGAAATCTTTTCCAGCGCCCCGGTATCGACGGTGGGCATGGCGCTAAGCGTGTTGTATCGCCAAAGCCGCTCGAACAGCGTGCGCGCCCCGTGGCAGTTGGGCCGCGGCTTGGAATGCTCGATCTCAGCCTCGCGGTTGGCGAACACGCGGCGGAAATGAAGCACGTCGCTGCCCCAAAAATACCAGCCCCGGCCGCTGCGGCGATCGAGATAGGAAAAATTGGGGATGCCCGTGCCAAACGGGCCGGCGACCGGGTGGCCGGAGAAAATGATCGGCAAGTTGCGCACCGAGATGGTGGGCGTGTCGACGGTGGCCACGTTAACGATTACCGCTGGGGCGTCGGCGGCGAACACCAGTCGTTTGAAGTTTTCGAGAAAGTCGGGCCGCGCGCTCGGGTGCTCGGCCAAATCGAACACGTCGGCGCCCAGCGGCGGCAGTTTTGTGCGTTCGTCGATGGGGTAGCTCGCCGGCGACATCGTTGGCTGCCGGTGCAACTCCACAAGCCGCTTTATGTAGCGCGCGCCCGTGCCGGCGGCGTCGTTTTGCGAAAGCTGCGCCAGACCTTCCAATAGCTTGCCCTGCAAACCATCGACGGCAACGTGAACCGCCAGCCGCCGCCGCGCCTGGTTGCGGGCATAGTCGGCGATCAGGTAATAGCGTCGCGTGGCGATGCAGTTCTCAACCCACTGCGCGCGTTGGCGCCGGCGCTCGCTGCGCTCGATGAACGATTGCAGCCAATTGTCGGCCAGTTCGCGGATGAAATCGGCGAAGAACTCGACGAAATCGCTCAGCCGCTCATCATCGCGCAGAATCTCCTCAATCGCCGCCACGTATTCGTTCTTCTCGGCGTTGGGCCGGTTGAGGGCGTCGTCGGAGCGGCCGAGCATTTCGCCCGCCACTTCACGAAAGATCGCCTTGATGTCGCGGTAGGCGTCTTCATCATATCGCCAATGCACCGGCTCGTTTTCCGCCCCCGGTTTGACTCGCAAAAACAGCGCGTCAAACAACCGCAGCGCGTTGATCACATGCCGGCGAATGCGCGGCGATTGCCGAACCAGCGCCGCCAGTCCAGGACCGCCGACCACGGGCTGGTCCGCCGGCTCGTTGTAACCGATCGCCGCGACGGCCTCGTCGTCGGCGACCGGGGCGCCATAGATTTCGTAAAGATGGTAGATGAAGGGCAGCGTGACGCGATCGGTGTGTTCGCTGGCGACCAACGCCGTAAGCCGGCCTTCGACATCATCGGGCAGATCACACGAGAGGATGAACAGCGTGACCGCTTCCTTGTTGATTTGCTTGAACGCGAACTGAACGCTGGCGCCGGAGATTTCCGCCGGGGCCTGAAAGACATCCGACAGTAATTCGACACTTGACTTACGGCCGATGAACCAGCCCGGAAACTCATAGCCCAGCCAGACCACCAGCGCCGCGATCGCCACGAGACCGCCCGCGATTCTTCGCGACCATCGCCGTAACTGTGGAGAACGCACGTTCGACATGATGGTGGATTGTAAACGGTTCTCGGCGAGAAGTACAAAGGGGGGCCTTGGCTAATTGGACAGCGCCACTTTGCTCGACGCAAGCGACATTAAGTCCAACAAGGGATTGATTTTACGAATTGAATGAAACTGGGGTTGGAGCGGGCAAGAAAAAAGACGACCCTCCGCGTTCGGTTTTACAGCCTTAAAG
>DASVGM010000466.1:0-23096 GCA_036379555.1 Pirellulales bacterium
GAATCTGTCGGGGGGAGTTCATTCTAGCCAGTCAGTCAGCGCTCCCACCGGGGCAAGCCCGGCGGTGGCGGTGCGGAACAAATCCTGTATGGAATCGCAACTCATTATCGTGTTAAAGTCGGGCATTTTGCGCAGCCCAGCGTCAGGCTGAGCGGCGCTTGGGGGCCTGAGATGAGTTGTGCAGCCCGTGACTCAGGGGTAAGAGCATTTCTTCAGAAGCGCTGTCGCGGCGCGCCAGGTCGGCCACTTGCGATTGCAAGCGGAGCACCTCTTGCAGCAGCCCTTCATTGAGCCGGCTCAAGTCGGCGATCGCCTCGGTCTGGCGCGCTTCCATCGGCGTCAGCACGGCGGTGAGCTGCGCCTGAAGCCGGACGGCAAGCCGCCGCCGCAGACCCTCACCGCGCCGCCAAAGAGCCCTGGCCATGCGTTTCAGCAGTTGTTTCATCGCGGTATCTCTTTCCATCGTGTGGGGCGATTCAGGCGCCGGAGGCGCGGCAGGCGGCGTCAAAAGCGCGCGCGTCTTCACGCCGATGCGATTCGACCAGCGATCGTGATTCTCGCGCGTCCATTCAATGGCCTGGGCGTACAGCGCGGCCACCTTATTCCAATCATGATGGGCGCGCACGTAATCGCGCGCCGCCCGGCCCAGACGCAGCCGCTGCCGCGGGTCGCCGGCCAGTTCGCGGATGACCAGTTCGAGCGCCCGGTCGCCGTCGGCCAAGGGGGGCACTTTGCGGACAATGGTGTCGGGAAAGCTGCTGAAGGCGTCGACGTCGGTAATGACGGTGGCCACGCCGGCGCCCAGCAGCGTCATCAAGGCGGCCGACGTTTCGCCGCGCGTCGGCGGGCGGCGCAGGTTGACGCCAATGTCGGTGATCGCCATCAAGTCGAGGAAGGTCTCTTTCGGCGTGTGGCCGAAGAATTGCACCTGCCCCTCGACACCCAGCGCCGCGGCGTGCGCCGACGCGCCGCCTTGCGTGTAGTCGGGGCCGACAAACAGCAGCCGCGCCGACGGGTATTCGGGCAGGATGGCGGCTAACGCCGAAATCGCCTCCGCATGATACTTCATGCCGTTCACAAAGCCGAAACAGCCCAGAATCAAAGCATCCGGGGCGAAGCCCAACCGCCGCTTGATTTGCTCCCGGCTTTCCACCGGATCGGGCGGCGCCTCGGCGCCCAACGGCACCACGAAAATGCGTTCGGCCATTTCCGGTAGCGCGCTCGACAGCCGGCCGGCGCCCCATTGGTCATGCACCAGCACACAGGCGGAATGATCGACGATGCGGCGATTCAGGCTAAGTCCGCGCGATAAGAGGGCGCGGCATAAACCGCCCGGCTCATGCGACCAGGCGGCGAACGATTGCCGGCACTCCTGCGCCAACTCGGCGTTTTCCAGCGCCAGCTCCTGCGCGATGAAGCTGTCCAGCGGCAGGCCGCGGGTGTGCGCGTACCAATGATGAAACTCCGGCACGGCATAGTCATGCATCACCACCACGCCGGGAAACCGCTGCAACGTCTCGTAGATATAGCCGCAGGTGTCCGAATTGCACATCTGGTACACAATGCCCGCGTAATTCAACTCACGATGAAACCGGCTGAACAAGCGGTAATCGTGACACGCCTCCGGGCCGCCCAGGGCCGCGTGCGGCAGATAACCGGCGTCGTGGAAGAGGTCGATGGTATAGTACTCGCGCAGCGACTCGAGCAAACGCTCGGCATAATCGACCACGCCGGATCGCAACGGCGAAAACGGCGAGAAGAAGGCGATGCGTGGTTTTGCCTGGCGGCGATGGGTTCTTCCCGCAGGCTCGCTCCCGATGTCCGGCGCGGGCCATGAGAAGTCTGTCGCGGGCGGTCCCGCAGGTTCATCGGCAACGGACGACGGCGTCCAATGCCGCTTTGGTTCCTCTTCCGCGGACGAACCGGCGGCCGTTTCTTCAATGGCCGCCATGGCCCGATCGGCGACGGCTTCCCAGGTGAATTGACGCGCTTGCAGCGGCCCCTGCTCGCGCAGCGACGCCGCCAATTCTGGATCGCGGAGCACGCGTGCCAGTGTGGCCGCCATCTCCGCCGGATCGCCGGCGTTGACCAGCAACCCCGCGTCGCCCACCACTTCCGGCTGCGATGAATTGCGGCCCGCGATCACCGGGGCCGCGCATTGCATCGCTTCGAGAATCGGCAGGCCGAAACCTTCGTAAAGCGACGGGAAGACAAAGGCGGCGCAGCGCTGATAGAACGTGCGCAGCACCTCGTCGCTGACGCGGTATTTGTCCGTTCCCCAGACGCCAAGCAGGATCAACCGGTCAAAAATGCCCAGCTCGCGCGCCACACCGTCCCAATACCAGCCATCCGCTTCGGACATGGCGCAGGTCACCAAAAGCTGGTGCGAGTCGCGCAGTTCGGCGGGCAATTGCTGAAACGCTTGCAACATGCCGCGCAGGTTTTTGCGTTGGTCGATGCCGCTGGTGCAAAACACGAACGGCTGGCGCAGCCCGTACTTTGCCAAGACGGCCGCCGTGGCCGCCGGCAGGGGTTCACCGCGGTCGGGAAAGAAAAACGCGCCGTCGCTGCCCGTGCTAATGTTGACGACGCGCTCCGCGGGCAAGCCGAGCACGTTCAGGCCGTCTTGCCGGCTGGCCTCGGAGATGGTCAGCAGGCGATCGTATTGCCGCGCGATGCGCAGCGCCAAGTGGTACGAGCGCGAAATCGACTCACTGGCAAGATACTTGTCCTGGAAGAGAGTCGGAATCAGGTCATAGAGAAGGGCCACGACTTTCGGTCCATTTTCCGTCCGCGGCGGCGGGCGGTGCGTGCGGTGACAATCGAACGCGCAGCTCAGCAACAGCACGTCGAGATCGTCCGGATTCTCGTGCGTCAGATAGTCGGTGGCCAGACGCCGCAGGCCGCTGTCGGCGGGGCGCGGAATATCGCGAATGGCCACGGGCGCGGGCCAAGGATCATCGCGGCCGGGCAAGCCCTCATGATAGTAAAGCACGTACTCATGCCGCGGATGCCGCGAGAGAAGCTGCGCGATCAGGTGGCGCGTGTAGCGTCCGACGCCGCGGCCGCGGTTCTCTTCCTGAGTGCCGAACATATCGACGCCGATTTTCATGGTGCCTCACCACTCCTGAATCAAGACCGCGACGAGTTTCTCCGCCAGCAACGCCAAGCGGTACGCTTCATCAGACGGACCGGCGGGCGAACACGGCCGCGAAGCGGCGCGCTCCAGCGCCCGCTCGATGCGCGGCAACAGCGCGTCGATGCGGAAATCTCGCCAGATCACGTCGGTGCCCCGGCGCGCGATCGGCTCCAAGTCGATCTGTCCGGTGAGAATCTTTTCAAAGGTGTCGGCGAAGGCGGCGGCCGTGCGGGCCGTCTTCAAACAATGCACGCCGTCGACAAACCATTCGCCCACGCCGCAGCTTTGCGTCATCACCATCGCGGCGCCGTAGGCCCCGGCTTCCATCGGCGCGCAACCAAAGGGTTCGCGCTCCCAGGTGGGAAAGGCGAACACGTCGTAACGGGTTTGCTCGTAATGCCGCGGTAAATCGGCCTGCGACCAAGCGCCGAGGAACTTGACCCACGGCTCGACGCCCAATTGTTGCGCCAACGTGTGAATGGCCGGTTCGCCCAATTTGCCAATCAGGTCGATCGAGAAATTTTGGTGGCCGCGGTCGCGCAACAGCGCGGCCGCCTCGACCAGCAGGTGCGTTCCCTTGTGCCGGCCAATGTATCCCGAAGAAACGATGCGCAGGTGCTCGCCCGGCTGATAAAAGGTGGCGCGGTCGGGCGGCCGCTCGCCCAAAATCCAATTGGGCATGATCTCGACTTCATCGCGCAGTTCAATGCCGGCGGCTTCAACCTCATCGACCACGCGCTGACTCACGGCCATGTACGAACCGCGCGCGAAGCGGCTAAAGGCCGCGGTCAACTCGGGCGGCTCGCCGTGCTCCAGCGAACAAAGCTTGCGCGGCACGCTGTCTTCCAAGCACCACAGCCACGGCACCCCCATATATTGCAGAGCGGCCAGCAGGCCCAAGCCGCCGAGACCATAAAGGTGCCAAAGATAAACCACGTCGGGCTGAAAATCGGCCAGCGCCTCGCTCAGCAGGTGGACATTGTGAGCGTTGGCGAAGGCGGCGCGCGCGTAGAGCAATTCCCGCGGTATGGGGCGGGCATGAATCAGACCGTGACGATCGAAACAATTGACCAGCTCCAACTGCCGCGAAACGTGGCCCGGAGAAACACACGGCACGCGCGGCGGCGCGGTGAGCACGCGCACATTGTGGCCGCGCCCCAACAAACCGTCGACAATCTGCCGGCAACAAAGCTCGTAGCCGCCGATGAAATCGGGCGGATAAAGGTTGCTGAGCACCAGAATCTTCACGCCGCCTCCCTTCGCGCCGCCGGTAGCAGGCGGCGATAAACATGGTAAAGTGCTTGCCCCACCGCGGGATAGTCAATCCGCGGCTCCTGGGCGCCCGTTGGCAACGGCGAAGGCCGGCAAACCGGAATGGGCCACTCCGCGGGCACGCCCAGCCAGTCGATGTCGAGCTCGCAGGGCACGATGTGCGGCCGCTTCGTCGTGCGCGTTTCTCGCGCCACTTTTTCCGAATGGCAAACGACCGCGTCGGCCAGTTCAGCCAGCCCCAGATCCAAGGCCAGCCAATCACCGGGAATTCCATACTCGGTGAGACACACCGGCCGCCGCCAGAGTTTGGCCGTCAACAGCCCCACTTCGCAAGTGCGGCTGAAGCATTCGTGAAGATGCACCAAGTCGCTGTCGGCCACTTTTTTGGGCAGTTCCCAGGAGATGGAGTCCCACGCGGTTACCGGGTGCTTGTATTCCGGCAGCACCGTCCGAATCACGCCCTCGGCGACCGTGCTGGAGTGCGGGTTTGGACCGCAAGAGATCAATTCGATGGTCGCCCCGCCCTCACCCTGAAATGCCTTGACGACCTCTTGCGCCAGACGGCAAAGGTGCGCTTCGGCACGGCCCGAACCGGTGAGGCGATCGCTATCGAGCAGCCCAAGATAAGTAATCTGAATTGGCATGGCGCGCGAGAAGAGTAGTACCCAATGGGGGGCGGGAGTTTAGCCAGCCGCCCCGCGCGCGTCAAGGCGGCCTTTATGCACCCCGACGCGGCGATTTCGGCGTCAGTGGGGCGCGTATCGTTGGCGCGGGTGTTCTAACCGTCTGTCGGTGTTATACTACATGTGTGATGTACAGAAATTGAAGAATCATGCCACTGCTCGATCACTTTCGACCGCCGCTGAGCCAAATTCGACACTGGGACAGCTTTCATGGCGCCTGGGCCGAGGCGATGGCGCAGCAACTCAATCAATTACTTCTGCCCGATCACTTTGTCGCCGAGGCCCGCGTGCAACTCGGCGGGCAAGTCGAGATCGACGTGGGTGCTTTCGATGAGCGCAGCGTCTCGACTTCTTCTTCCGCGACTGGCGGCACCGCTGTCTGGGCGCCGCCTGGCCCGACTGCGGCGGCAACGCTGGATTTTCAATCGCCTGACCTATTTGAAGTACAAGTATTGGAAGAAGTGGGCGGTTCCCGGTTGGTGGCCGCAATCGAACTGGTGAGCCCAGCCAACAAGGACCGGCCGAGCCATCGCCGCATGTTCGCTGTGAAGTGCGCGAGCTATCTGCAAAGCGGCGTCAGCGTGATCATTGTCGATGTCGTAACCAAACGGGCCGGCAACCTGCATGCCGAATTGCTGCAGTTGCTGGAATTGCCGCTTGCCACAGTGGGGCAAGAGAGCCGCGACCTTTACGCCGCGGCTTACCGCGCTGTGGCCAGAGGCGACGAGCTGAGCTTGGAAACCTGGGTCGAGACATTGCGTATCCATGAGCCTTTGCCGACGCTTCCGCTCTGGATCATGCCCAACCTCGCCGTGCCGATGGATCTAGAGGCAACCTATCAGGCCGCCTGTGCCGCCCGGCGAATTGCAATCTGACGCAATCCGTTTCCGGCCGCGTGTGGCATAATCAAAACGGCGCGGCGTCTTCGCCAGAGGCGGCGACTTTTTCGTCAGCGGCTTCGGCGGCCACGGCCCCGGTCAAGGCGCCCAGGGCCGCGGAAAGGAGCGACGAGAGAATCTGCCCGAAAACGGGGCGTAGCAAGTCAAAGAGCGGCCCCACCAACCAGGCCAACCGGCGAGAATCGGACGTCTCTCGCTTTTCGTCGCCGACCGGCTCGGCCGGCGCGTGCGGAGAAAACATCGCGGTGGCGATTAAAAAACCGCCGGCCACGGCGGTTCCCGCCACCAGCCAAGGGTGCCGCTTGGCCCACACTTCGAGGCTGGCGGTTTCCTTGAGCGTCTCCTTTAGCTCCGCCCAGGTTTGTTGCACGGCGGCACGGGCCTCTTCGGCTTGCGCGTCGAGAAACTCCGCTTCCGTCATTTTTGCGTCTTTGGTCGTGCTCATCTGCGTGTGGCTCGTTCCTGGGCGCTGTGGCCAAACTGCCGCCGTTGTTCTCGTCGCGCGCGTTCATATTTCTGGCGGGTGCGTCGTTGCGATACCGCGTGCCAACCGGCATAGAGCGCCGCCAAGCTCACGGCCAGCAAGGCGATGGCGCCGACTCCCACAATGATGCCCGCCAGCCAGAACCGGCCGTGCAAGACCGTGGCCAATCCGCCGGTCACGCCGGCCAGCAACAGAATCACGGCCGTCACCACCCAGGCGGCCAGGGCCAGCAAGGCAAGAAGCGCCGCCGCGGCTAGCGCGATCCAGCGCCGCATGCCAAGCAGAACACGGTCGGTGCGCGCCGCCCAGTGCTGCCGCAAGTACGTTTGCAACTCATCCAATTCAAGACGCAGCCGCGCCAGTGGATCTTCAGCGGACGGCTTCGCGCCGCCGAGTGCTTCGTCGCTGAAACGCGGTTGCTTTATCATGGCGATTTGAAATCCAAGGAAAGGCGACAATGCGAACTAGGAACGCCTGTTGTAGAGTAAGCCCAGCGCGAAACCAATGCCGGCGGCAACCGCCAACGACGGCAGGGGCCGCTCGCGAATCTGCTTTTCAATCGCCCCGGCGAACGCCACGGCTTGCTCGCGGCCCGCGTCGATATAGTCGGCCGCGCGGTCTTTCAACTCATCGAATGCCTGGGCCGCCGCTTCTTGAGCGCAGGCAGACCGCGCGTCACTGCCGTTGCCTTCGGCTGAAAAAGCCGCCGAAGCACTCCCGCTCGCATCATTCATCGTCTTCTCCTCGTTGAGGCTCAATGCCAGAGCATTTCGCGTGCCAGCGACCGACCTTTTCGGGCACAAATGACCTTGTGCCTTGTCCAGGCTTCATTTTGGCCTGCGTGAAGTATACTTCATCAGGGGCGCGTAAAGTAGAACCGACGCCCGCTCGCGCCGGAAGGGCGTCGGCGTGGTATCATGTTTGCTTCACTCGAAAAGTCAACGGACTTGATTGTTCGGCGACAATAGCGATGATGGAAATCACGGAAGTCTTTAGCCACCGACAATCTCGCCGGGCAGGGCGCGAAGAACGCGGGGCTTATCACCGTTTGACGGCGACAGTCACGAAGTGCTGAATCTCCTGACGCAGGATATCGAGGAATCTATGCCGAGCACGACAACACAATCAAAGGAAAGAACAAGCGTCCCGCAGTGCGGCTCCCAGCGGCTGCGCGTGGCGGTGGCTGACGACGAACCCGAAGTGCGCGGCGTGCTGGAACAGATGCTTTCCACGTTGGGTCATGAAGTCACCTTCGCGGCCACGACCGGCCGCGAGCTGGTCGAGTTTTGTTTGAACACGCCGGTCGATCTGGTGATGACCGATATTCGCATGCCCGACATGGACGGTCTGGATGCCGCGGCCATCATCTATGAAAAAGTACGGACCCCGATCATTTTGCTTTCCGGCCATTGCGATCGGGAGCTGATCGAGCGCGCCGAAGGAACTCACGTTTTCGCTTACCTGGTCAAGCCGATCACTCCAATGCAGCTTGAGCCGGCCATCGCGCTGGCCAGCCGGCGCTTTGAAGAGTTTGAAGCCCTGCAAAAAGAAGCCAACGACTTGCGGCAAGCGCTGGCGGATCGCAAGTTGATTGAAAGAGCCAAGGGGCTGTTGATGAAGCACCTCAACGTGGATGAACACGAAGCGTTCCGCCGCTTGCAAAAACTGGCCAGCAGCAAGAACAAGAAGCTGATTGAAATCGCCGAGATGGTGCTCACGGCCGCGGAGGCCCTGAATGGTTGAAAGCGGGTCACAGGATTATGCCTGCCATGCCTGAGCGAGCGGCCGAATTGGCCGAGGCCATCACTCAAAAGACCGCGCGCGTGGGCGTCATCGGTTTGGGCTACGTCGGCCTGCCGCTCGTCCGGGTGTTTGTCACGGCCGGCTACCGCGCCTTGGGCTTTGACGTCGATCAGGCGAAGATCAGCCGTCTAGCGGCGGGCGAAAGTTACATCAGCCATATCAGCGGCGACTGGATCGCTCGTTGCGTCGCGGCGGAGCGGTTTGAACCGACCGCCGACATGCGACGCTTGGCCGAGGCCGACGCGCTCTTGATCTGTGTGCCCACGCCGCTTTCAGACAGCCGCGATCCCGACTTGACGTACGTGGAAAGCACCGGCCGGCAGATTGCCGCGGCTTTGCGGCCCGGCCAGTTGATCGTGCTGGAAAGCAGCACTTATCCCGGCACGACGCGCGACGTGCTGCTGCCGATTCTGGAATCGAGCGGGCTTTCCGCCGGGCACGATTTTTACCTGGCGTATAGTCCGGAGCGTGAAGATCCGGGCAACGAGAAGTTCGCCGCCCATCTGATTCCCAAGGTGGTGGGCGGGCTCGATGCGGTAAGCGCGGACCTGGCCCAGACGCTTTACCGCCAGGCGGTGGTCGAGGTAGTGCCGGTTTCGAGTTGCGAGGTGGCTGAAGCCTGCAAGATTTTGGAAAACACTTATCGCGCGGTGAATATCGCCCTGGTCAACGAGTTGAAGATCCTGTACGACCGCATGGGCATCGACGTTTGGGAGGTGATTGAAGCGGCCGCCACGAAGCCGTTTGGCTTTCAACCGTTTTACCCGGGGCCTGGGCTGGGCGGCCACTGCATTCCCATCGATCCCTTTTATCTGAGTTGGGTGGCGCGCAAGCACGGTTTGCCGACGCGCTTCATCGAACTGGCCGGCGAAATCAACACGCGGATGCCCAACTATGTGATCGAACGCCTGACGGCGGCTTTGAACGATCGCGGCAAGGCGGTGAATGGAAGCAAAATCTGCCTGCTGGGCGTGGCATATAAGAAAGACCTGGACGACCCGCGGGAGAGCCCTTCCTTTGTGTTGATGGAACTACTGCTCGCGCGCGGCGCCGTGCTGAGTTACAACGACCCGCACATTCCGCAATTGCCGGCGATGCGGCGCCACCGTTTGCCGCCGCTGTCGAGCGTGCCGTTGAGCGACGAGTTTTTGGCGAACCAGGACTGCGTGGTGATCGCCACCGACCATTCGTGCTACAACTATGAGCAGATCGTGCGCCACGCCCCGCTCATCATCGACACTCGCAATGCCACCAAGGAGGCGGCCCAGTGGCGCGATAAGATTTGCAAAGCCTGATTTAGCCCGCGGCCGACTTCGCGAGAAACCGGCTCAGCGCTTCGTCGGCTTGCTTTGCGCGAGCATGGGGCTAAGTTCGTGAACGAAGTCGTTCACGTCCTTGAACTCGCGATAGACGCTGGCGAAGCGAACGAACGCCACCTGGTCGATTTCGCTGAGTTGCGCCATCACCATGTCGCCCAAGTGGCGGCTGTCGACTTCGGTGTCGAAGTTGGCGTAAATGTCGTTTTCGACGATGGCCACGATCGACTCGATCTGCTCGTCGCTGATCGGCCGCTTCCAGCAGGCCTTTTGCAGGCCCGTTTTGATTTTTTCACGGCTGAACGGCTCGCGGACGCCGTCCTTTTTCACCACTTTAATGGCGGGTTCTTCAACACGTTCATAGGTTGTATAACGCCGATGGCAGGTTGAGCACTCGCGTCGGCGACGGATGGCGAAACCGTCGTCGCTGGCACGAGAGTCAATCACGCGGTCGTTGTCGTTGCGGCAAAAAGGACATTGCATGATCTGTTATTATCAGTCTTCCGCGGTTGCGTTGCAATGGTGGTGGCACGGTTGTCTGCCGGCGCGTGCGAGGACCGATTATAATGTTTTACAAAGGGAATGAACCATGACCGACGAATTGGCGATTGTTTACACGACCACGCACGCGGCCGATGCCGAAGTGGTGCGGCTGGCCTTGGAAGAAGAGGGTCTGGCCGCGTTTATTGACGGCGCCCAACAAGCCGGGTTTTCCGGCGTGATGGACGTGCATGTGCGCGTCGCGCGGCCGGATGTCGAGCAGGCCCAGCGCGTGATTGAGGAGATGCGCCGCCCCGCGGTTTCGGCAGAAGCCTGGGAGGAGGCGTTGGGAGAAGACGTGGGGAACGAGGGCGAGAAATGACTATCACGTCTGCATTCATCACTTCGACAATCTCGAAGACTACTTTATTTATCCGATACAGTTGCAGCAGCGGCTGCCGCCAATCGCCGTTCCTTTGTTGCCGGGCGATCCGGCAGTGACGGTTGACTTGCAAGCGATCTTTGACCACTGCTATGACGCGGGACCGTACGCCCGCGAGGTGAACTATCACATAGACGCCCCGCTGCCGCCACTGCGCCCCGACCAAGAGGAATGGGCCAAGGAGATTCTGCAACGGATGCCGTTGGACGACCCACAATGAGCGAAAACCCGTTTAACTCGGCGGCGGCATGCCGATTGGCATTTGGGCGCTGGTCGTGTTGCGCAGGCCGGCAGTCAAAGTGGCGTTTCGCAAGCCGTGAGTTTTCGGGCGGTCGTGTTGATAGGGCTCCCATCACCGTCCGCGGGAAGTCTGCTCGTACCTCCCAGAAAAGGTCGCTCCGCGACGGATGAAAGCGGCGATGAATCGCCGCACTCCAAGAATACCCGGCCCGCAGGTCAAAGCTGAAGAAGATGATTTACGCGGTGGCGCCCCCAACGCCCGCTGCACAAAGCCCGGCGATGGCGCAGCCCGTATCGCAGTTTCCGCACGCTCGGCCGGCGGCCTCGCTGGTGCCGCAGCCTGGACCGCAGCCCGTCGCCAGCAAGTCGCTAAAGGAGCCGATCTGCGCCTCTGTGTCATAGGCGGCGGCCAAATCCGCGAGCATGCCTTGTAGCTCTCCCGGTTGCGGCCCCAGAAAGTAAAAGACAAGCGTTTGACCGTCGAATAAATGCTCGACGTCAATCAGCGAGACGTTCATGCCTGACTCAGCCAACCGGCGACGACTGGCCTCGTAAGCCGCTTGCCGCTTGCTGTTGAGCCGTGCGGCCAACAGTTCATCTTCGACCGTCATCCCCCGCAGAATCGAGCCATCGGGCTGGGCGTGGCTCTCCGCGATTGGGGGCGAAAGCACCTCGCCGATTTCCAGGCCCCGCTGGGTGCGCGCGATGACCCGCGAGCCGCGCGGAAAACGCGTGGCGTCAACCGAGCCAAATCGGCCGATCTGGCTCAAAACTCCGGTTCGAACGAGGTGGTAGCGAGGCATGACAGTTTGTATTGTGTACCAGCGGCGCGGTGGTGCCAAGACGAAAACGCCCCTTCCCGGATTATTCACCGGCCCCGGTAGAGGCGGCGCACACTGCGTGGCAGAATTCGTGAGAATTCTGGCCGGACCCCACTGCCGCGACCCGACTTCTCACGAAGTCGGCTACGCGCCAGTGAATAATCCGGATTAGCGGCGTCGCGCTTCCCAGCAGAGAAAAAGCCCACCGGCTCGATCGTTTGGCCCGTGCGCGACGGCGCGCACGGTGATGTCCCGGCAGTAAGGAGCCAGCCAGGCGATGACGTCTTCGGGCGAGAACCATCGCTCCCACGGCTGGCACAGCGAGAGCGATTGAAGGCGAACGTGTTTATCGACGATCAACAGCCGCCCGCCCGGACGCACCACTCGGCAGAGTTCGGCGATCGCTTGCCGCGGCAGCAGCGCGTGTTCGAGCGACTCCACGGCAAACGCCCCGGCGAATTCGCCGTCGTGGGCGGGCAAATGCAAAAACCCTCCCCGGCGAGCCTCCACCGCCGCCGGCAACCGCGACAACAGCCGCTCTGAGCGGTCGATGCCGATCCAGCGCCGATCTGGACAGCGCTGGCCAAGCATTTTTAAGAAGCGGCCCGAGCCGCAACCGACGTCGGCAATTTTGTCGTCTGGTTCAAAGGCCGCCATCCAGCGCTCGACGGCGCGAAAGCGGCCATCGTCGGCCGCGATGGACAGCGGCAGATCGGCCGCGCCGGCGGCAAACGCCGAGCGAACTTGCCATTGAGCCGCGTCCAAAAAATGGTTGACGACCCAGGCCGATTCGCATGTCCTCTCGCCACGGCCCCAAGTCTCGTGCCAACCGCCGCTGGGCAATTGGCGCCGCGCCAAACGCGTCAGCGCGCGGTCGGCGCGCTCGCGCTCGCCCGCGCGATACCAGAGCGCGGCGAGATGGGCCAAGAGCGCGTGGTCTCCCCAACGTCCCGCGGGCGTCGCCGGTACGGCGCCGTCGCGGCGTTGCAGCGCCTCGGCGCCGCGCATCGCTTCAGCGGCCAGGGCCGGTTGGCCCAGGGCAAGCCAAGCTTCGGCGACATAAGGCACCAGGCGCAACGAAGCCTGCGCGAGACGCCAATCGACGACGCGCCGCGCATGGGCGGCGCCGCGATCGACTACGTCCTGCCAGTCCGCAATGTCCAACAGGCGCGCCGCCGTCGCCAGCGCGGGCAAGCAACACAATTCGGCGGCCACACGCACCTGATACATGTTCCCCGTGCCAGGTATCCAGTCGGCCATCAGGCGTCCGGCCAAATAGTCGCCCGCCCGCCGCAGCGCCGCGATGTGCGATTGTTCGCCTTCGGCGGCCATGACCGCCAAGGCGGCCACCGCTTGCGCGGTATTGAAGGCCGAGCCGCCTGACGCATCGCTGCGCGGAAAGCCGCCATCAGGAAGCTGCTGCGCGAGCAGCCAATCACACCACGGTCGGACGAGATTCATCTGACCTAGCTCGACGAGTGTCGGCAGTAAGGCGGCGGTCGTGCCACAGCACGGCGGGCCGCCCTCGCGCGCCGGCAAGCCGCGGCGGAGATTTTGTTTTTGCAACCACCCGACGGCCGCTTCAACCGCGAACGGGTGTCGGTCGCCGCCCGCCCGCCGCCATAAGGCAAGCATGCGGCGGCCGGCGGCGGAGCTTAGTCGTTGGCGCCAAGGCCACGCGCGATGAACGTGGCAGTCCTGTGCGTCCGTGGCCAATTCGGCGAAGGCGGGGGCTTGGCCGACGTGCCCTGGTCCGTTGGGCATGGTGCTTTTCATCCTGAGAGCGCCTCACAGAACTGCCGCGTTCTTGGAGGATGGGCCTCCTGGCCCGTCACGATTTAGGGTGACTGGCTAGGAAGCCCATCCTACAGTTAAGGCTGTTTGCCGTTTTGTCAGGCGCTCTGAAAAAGGGTCTGGTTTCAGAGGTTCCGACATTATCACCGCTGGCCGCGCCGGCTCCAATGTCAATTTCGTCGCCGCTAAAGACCCTGCGCCAACAACTGCCGCGTACGCTCGTTGCGCGGGGCGTCGAGCACCTGAGCGGGCGGGCCGTCTTCCAGCAGCCGGCCGTCGGCCAAGACCACCACGCGGTCGGCGGCGCGGCGCGCGAATTGAATCTCGTGCGTGACCATCACCAAGGTCATGCCGTCGCGTTTCAGATCCTCCAAGACGTTCAACACTTCGTGCTTCAACGCGGGATCCAACGCGCTGGTGATCTCGTCGCAGAGCAGGCCCTGCGGCTGCATGGCCAAGGCGCGGGCGATGGCCACGCGTTGCTTTTGTCCGCCGGAAAGCTGACCAGGATAGGCGGCCGCGCGATCGGCCAATCCAACGCGGGCCAATAGTTCATTGGCTTGTTCAATGGCCTTCGCGCGGGGTGTCTTGAGCACCTGCGTGGGCGCCTCAATGATATTCTGCAGGACGCTCAAATGTGGAAAAAGCTGATAGTCTTGAAACACCATGCCCACGAGGCGGCGGACCAGCGGCCATTTCTTCTTGCCCATCGTGCGCGTCTCTCTCGCGTCGATCTCGTGCGGGCCGACGCGTATTTTTCCGACGTCCCAGTGGTTCAGGCCATTGACGCAGCGCAGCAACGTCGATTTGCCGCTGCCGCTGGGTCCGAGCATGACCAGCGTCTCGCCCCGACGCACCGCCAGGCTCACCCCGTCAAGCACCTTATGCTCGCCGAACGACTTGCTGAGGTCGGTGATTTCAACGAGCATGGCGATTTCCTCTTTACATTCGGCGCGTTGTTTACGGTTCCCCTGCATTTTCTAATCATTGCCGCGGCCTATGAAGGCGAATTTGGCATTGCGACGGAGAGCGGATCTTGACGTTCCAGCGTTCTATGGGGAACTCGCGCTTTGCTAGATTGGCCCGTCAGGCGGGCCGCCATCTGATTCTCCGCCAAAGCGGCGCCGCCAATCCGCCAGCTCTTGACGAAGCCGCTCGGCCTCGGCAACCGAAGCCTGCAACTCGGCTGAAATACGTGTGCGCTCGGCTTCGGCCTGTTTGCATTGTGCCTCTGCCCGTTCGCGCTTCGCTTGCTCTTCGGCTAAGACCTCTTCGGGCGTGGGCAACCAGCATCCAGACGCGGGATTGTAGAATCGCAACCATTCGCCGTCGCGTTCCAGGTGCAAACCAAGAACTTCGCTCGGCAATCGTCCGTGAGCCATTTCAATCGGCGAATACGTTCCCTCTCGCAGCCGGAAGCCTTGCAGCGGCGGTTCAAGGTACTCATCTCGGGGATCGAACAAGAAGTATTCGGGCACCACGATCTCGTTCTGATAGATCGACATTTTGACTTCGAGGTCTTCGTCCTTCGTCGACGGACTGGTCAACTCGATCACCAGATCAAGCCCGTGCCCTTCCAGCCAGGTGAAATAGGCGTTGCGAGGTTTGTCTTTGGGAACCCCCAAAGCGACAAAGACGTCGGGCGAGACGTGTTTGCGTTTGTTTCCTTTCTCGTAATACACGAACATATTGCCCCAGGAATACGCCTGGGGGTCGTGCGCGAGATAACGCTCCAGCGTTTCGACGGCGCACTTGAGGTTTCTGTAATGGATGGGTGTTTCAGCCACGGGCCGGCCGTCTCCGGTGGGATAATCCGGTTCCGCATCGGCCCCGAACGAACGCGGTGGTGAAGGAATGGTTGCCATAAACTTTCTCGCACTCGCCCCGACACCGCTATTGTAGCCCATGCCGGCGCGCCGGTCGATGCAAATGGTTTTACTGGGTTTCAAGTGGGTAACGCTCGATGTACGGCGACGCGATGGGTTCAGGTTGACTAGCCGGCCGCGCCGAACGATGCTTGGAAACCATGCACACCTTCGCCATCGTATGCGCCGTGCTGGCGCTTGCTTTCTCCAATGGGGCCAACGACAACTTCAAGGGCGTGGCGACGCTGCTGGGCAGCGGCGCCGCCACCTACCGGACGGCGCTGTTCTTGGCAACCGGCGCCACGCTCTTAGGGAGCTTGACGGCGGTGATTCTGGCCGAGTGGCTGCTAAAAAACTTCAGCGGCCGCGTGAAATCTAGGCGGGCCGAAATCGTCGGCTATAATGGGCGGACTGACATTACCCCAATCTGCCACGGGGGTGCCGCATGCCGGCCAGGCTCCGTATTGAGATTTATCGCCAAGACTGCTTGGTTTATGCTGACGACATCGCTGGCCCCATCGAACTGGGCCGCCAGCAGCACGCGCGCGAAATGTTGTTCAGCAGCCAGCCGGGCGAAAGCGCTGACCGGTTGGTGATCGCCCCTATGGAGGAACGCACCGTATCTCGCCGCCATCTTTTGGTTGAGCCGCTTCCGCTGGGGCGTTTGCGAATCACCAACTTGACGTCGCGCGGGACGGTCCATCTTGGCGACCAGTCAATGCAACCGGGCGCCGCGCACGAGTTGCCCATGCCATCCAAATTGGCAGTTGGCAACTACCGCATTCACTTTCTCGCGGCGCCATCGCCCGGCGACGAGATTTCGCCGGGCGTCGTGCCGTCGACGCAGAGCTCCGCATCGCGATTGTTGCTTCCACCGCTGTCGCTCACGGATTCATCATCCATACCCTCAGTCGATCTGGCCCGGCTTGGGCCGCACCAATCGGAGTCGATGGTCACTTGGCTGCAGGCCCTGATCAAGCTGTTGCAACGCGCCACCGATTCGGACGATTTCTTTAAAAACGCCATACATGCCGTGGTCAACCTGTTTCGGCTCGACACGGGCCGCGTGCTGCTCTACGACAAGAAGCAGGGTTGGCGCACCGCCGCCGAGCACGCGCAAACATTGCCGGGCGGCCGGCCCTCGCCGCGCGTGCCCAGCAACCGCCTGCTGCAACGCATGCGCGATCAGAAGAAGACGGTCACGCGGCAGGGGGCCGGCATCAGCGATCAGCGTGAGAGCTTGGAGGGCCTGGAAGCGGTGGTCGTGTCGCCCATTTTCGGCCGCGATGGCGAAGTGATCGGCGCGCTGTACGGCGACCGACTGCGGGCGGCCGGTTCCTTAGCTGCGGCGGAAATCACGCGCGCCGATGTTCTGCTGATGGAAACATTGGCGTGCGGTGTGGGGGCCGGGCTGGCGCGGTTGGAGCAGCAGCGCGCCGCCATCGAAGCGCAGATCCGGTTCGAGCAGTTCTTCACGCCCGAGTTGGCGAAGCAACTCGCGCTCGACCCCAACTTGTTGGACGGTCGCGACAACGAAGTAACGCTGCTCTTCTGCGATATCCGCGGCTTTTCGGGCATTGTCGAGAATATCGCCAGTAGGCGCGGCGCGGCGGTCGTGATGGATTGGATCAACGATGTTTTCGGCCGACTTTCCGAATGTGTGCTCAACCACGATGGCGTGCTTGTCGATTACGTCGGCGATGAGATGATCGCCATGTGGGGCGCGCCGGCATTTCAGGCTAACCACGCGCAACTGGCCTGCAAAGCGGCGATGGACATCTGGCGGCTGATGCCTGAAATTAGTCGGCACTGGCTGAACGAAATCGGCACGGAAACTCGTCTGGGCATCGGCCTCAACTCAGGGCTGGCCCGCGTGGGCAACATTGGCACCCGGCGAAAGTTCAAGTACGGCGCGCTGGGCGAGGCGGTAAATATATGCAGCCGAGTTCAAGGCGCCACAAAGCATCTTCAAGCCGGCATTTTAATCACCGACGAGACACGCTCGCGGCTGGATGGGAACTTTGCGACGCGGCGGCTTGGATTGGCGCGGATGGTGAACATCAAAACGCCGGTCGTGCTCCATGAATTATGCGCGGACCCGCCGCCCGATTGGCCCGAGCGCCGCCGCGGGTATGACGAAGCCTTGCATGAGTTTGAACGTCAGCAGGCGCAAAAAGCGGTGGCGCTGTTGCACGAATTGCTGAGGGCGTTTCCCGATGACCGGCCCGCGGCGGTGTTGTTGCGCCGCGCGGAAGCGTTGCTCGGCCATGCCGGCGCCTATTGTCATGTTTACGACGTGCCACGTTAGCCGCCACGAGCCCATCCGGTTGGCCCGTCGTACTTCCTTTCGAGCCCTCTCACGGGGCGCCGTTGCCGTCGGAGGCGCCGTAGGTCACAAAGCTGCCCTGTCGAAACGCCGCCGCCATGGCCAGCGGCACCTCGGCCTCGGCCAGAACGACGCGGGCGCGGTTCTCCGCCACGCGGGCCTTCATCTCCTGCTCGCGCGCGATCGCCACGGCGCGGCGGCCCTCGGCACGCGCTCGGGCGACGCGCGTGTCCGCCTCGGCCTGATCGACCTGCAAACGGGCGCCGATGTTTTCGCCCGGCTCGATGTCGGCGATGTCGATCGACACAATTTCAAAGGCCGTTTGGGCGTCCAGCCCGCGGGCGAGCACGGCCTTCGAGATCAGGTCGGGCTTTTCCATGACGATAAAGTGATCGTCGGCCGAACCGATGGCCGTGATGATGCCCTCGCCGACGCGCGCGATGACGGTTTCTTCGGTGGCGCCGCCGATAAGCTGCTTGATGTTGGTGCGCACGGTGACGCGTGCCCGCACCTTTAGCTCCACGCCGTTTTTGGCGATGGCGCTGAGCGTGGCCTTTTTCGACTTTTGCGGGTCGGGGCAGTCGATCACCTTGGGGTTGACGCTGGTTTGCACGGCTTCCAACACGTCGCGGCCGGCGAGGTCGATGGCGGCGGCGCGGTCGAAGTCGAGATCGATGTCCGCGCGGTGCGCGGCGATGACGGCTCGAATCACGCCCGGCACGTTCCCGCCCGCCAGGTAGTGAGCCTCCAGGCGGCGCGTGGAGATGCCGGCCCCAGGTTCATTGGCGATGCCCGCCTGCATGGCCATGATCTTGGATTGCACGATGACACGGGCATTCACCTGACGCAAACTCATGCCCACCAGGCTGAGCATGCTGACGCGCGCGTTCGACATATAGGCCTGAAACCAGATATTGCCGTAGAGCATCAGCATCGCGCCGAGGGCGATGACGACGCCAATCAGCGCGATGACGGCAACCAGCCAAATCAGCCCTTTTTCAAACGCTTGTACAGGGCTTTGAGCGAACAAAAGAGGCAACGTGTGGTCAAACATAGTGGTCCTAGTGCTTATTCAATCCAGCCGCCGCCCAAGACGCGATCGCCCGCATAGCATACCACGGCCTGGCCCGGCGCCACGCCGCGGCACGGTTCATGCAAACGCACGCTGAACCGGCCACCGCCCAACGACTCCACTGTGGCCGGCGTGGCAGCGCTACGATAACGGATTTTCACCGTACACTCCAGTGGCTCAGCGGGCGGATCGACCAACCAATTGGCGTCGCGCGCGGTCAATTCATGCCGCAGCAACTCGTCGTCGCGGCCGATCACCACGCGCCGCGTCTCCGGTTCCAGGCGCACCACGTAACGCGGCTCGCCCAGCGCCACGCCCAGTCCTTTCCGCTGGCCGATCGTATATCCCTCAATGCCGGCGTGCCGGCCGACCACCTCACCGGCCGTGGTTACAATCTCGCCCGCAAGATTCAGGTCGCCGCGGCGATGGCGAACAAAGGCGGCATAATCTTGATCGGGTACGAAGCAAATCTCTTGGCTGTCTTTCTTTTCGGCCACGCGCAAGCCAAGCTCGCGCGCCATCGCGCGAATTTGGGGTTTTTCATATTCGCCCACGGGAAACAGCACGCGCGGCAGCACGTCGCGCTCGATGCCAAACAGCACGTACGATTGATCTTTTGATTCATCGACGCCGCGCCGCAAGGCGGGCACACCATCCGCGACAGAGCGGTCGAGCCGAGCGTAATGGCCGCTGGCGATCCACTCGGCCCCGACGCTATCGGCATAATCTCGCAGCTTGCCGAACTTCAGCCAGTTGTTGCACATCACGCAGGGGTTGGGCGTGCGGCCGGCGGTGTACTCGGCGGTGAAGTAATCCATGATGCGCCCGAACTCCGCGGCGAAATCGACCGCGTAGAAGGGAATGTCGAGCCGATCGGCCACGCGCCGCGCGTCGGCCGCGTCGCTGGCGCTGCAACAACCTTGCTTGTGCGCCACGCTGATGACCGGCAGCGAGGTCATGTTCGGGCTTGAACACGCGGCCGGCGAACTCTCGCCGTGACGCATAAACAGCCCGACCACTTCATGTCCGGCCGCGCGCAGCAGGTGCGCGGCAACACTGCTGTCAACACCTCCGGACATGGCCAATACGACTCTTGACATTCTCCTAGCTTACTGTCGATGGCCGCCCAGGGCCAGCAGGCGGGGCTTTGCGCCACCACCGCGCGTGGCCCACCATTGCGGGAAACGGGCGTTTGGAGTAGGTTGCTAGTTTGGGTTTTGTCGCTCGAAACAAGGAATCTTAAAATGCGGTCTTTTCTACGAGTCGCTTTGTCGGCGTGCATTATCATCGCGGCCGGCGTTTATTATTATTCGCACGCCAAGGAGCGAAAAGACGATTCTCGACCGGCGGCTGCCGACACCGACACTGCGGCGCTGCTCAAACTCATTCGGCAGAAGCAACAAGAGCGGCCCGAGGGTACGACGCGCACGGAGCGCATGAACGACATGCGCCGCATCAATCAGGAAATCGTCACGGCGGCGGAAGAAATCGCCGCGGCCAAGCCCGACGACCAAACGGCCACGACCGCGCTCAAGGCCGAGCTCGACGCGCTTTCGGTTTTGAAACGGCTGGGCGATGAAGACGCCGCCGAACAGCTCTCCGCGCTGACGAAAAAGCTGAAAAACGATCGCCGGCCGGCCATCGTCAGCTTTCTCAAGTTTGACGCCCTGACGCGTAAGATCGAAAACCTGGATGCCGACGACGCCGACGCCGTAAAAAGCTTGGCGGCCGACTTCAAAGAGTTTTTGCGGATTGGCCAGCCCGATGCGGCGATGGCGAATTTGGGCTATCAGGTGATCAGGCTTTTGGTCAACGCCGATCATCTGGACGAAGGCACCGAGTTGGGTCAACAGCTCACCAAAAAGCTGGCCGACAGCGACGATCAGCAGGTGCAGGAGGCATCTGTCAGCATCGCCGAGTTCACCGGACGGATCATGGAATACCAAGGCCGGGAAACCGCCGCGGCGAAATTCTACAGTCAAACGGCAAAGCACCTGCTCGATCGCAACGCGGAATTGCAAGAGGCGGTCGCGGCGCTCGAACGAGGCGCTCGCAAGCTGGCCCTGATCGGCCAACCGCTGCCGATACAGGGCACGCGCGTCGGCGGCGGAAAGTTTGATCTTTCGCAGTTCAAGGGCAAGGTGGTGCTGGTTGACTTTTGGGCGACCTGGTGCGGTCCCTGCGTCGGCGAGTTGCCGAACGTCAAAGAAGTGTACGACGAGTATCACGACCGCGGCTTTGAGGTGATCGGCATCAGCCTTGACAACGACGTCGGCGAACTGAAAGAGTTTTTGGAGAACGAACACATTCGCTGGCCCATCTTGTTTGAAGATGAGCCTGAACAAACCGGTTGGGATAATCCGCTGGTGAAAAAATACGAGATCAACGCCATTCCTTGGACCGCGCTGATCGATCGCCAGGGCAAAGTGGTCACGCTGGCCGCCCGCGGCGAGCGGCTGGGTAAGATGGTGAGCGAGCTGATTGAGGCCAAGGCAAAGTAGATTCCAAAAACTCCGCCGCGACACCATCCTACCTATCACAAGCATTTTGATATGACCCAACCACTCAACGTCGGCATGATCGGCTACGGCTTCATGGGCCGGGCGCATTCGAACGCCTATCGGCAGGTCAGCCAGTTTTTTTCACCGTCGCGCCGCCCGGTGCTGAAAGCCTGCTGCGCCCGCAACGAAGGCAAGATCAAAGAGTTCGCCGCCAACTGGGGCTATGAATCTTATGAGACCGACTGGCGAAAGCTGATTGAACGCAAAGACATTGACCTGATCGACATCGGTTCGCCGAACAACACCCATCGCGAGATCGTGCTGGCGGCGGCCAAGGCCGGCAAAATGATTCTTTGCGAGAAGCCGCTGGCCATGAACGTGGTCGAGGGCGAAGAGATGGTGGCGGCGGTGGAAAAAGCCGGTGTGCCGAACATGGTTTGGTTCAACTACCGCCGCGTGCCCGCTATCGCCCTGGCCCGGCAACTCGTCGACGAGGGACGCATCGGGCGGCCGTTTCATTATCGCGCCACCTACCTGCAAGACTGGACCATTGGCGAAGACGTGCCACAAGGCGGGGCGGCGCTCTGGCGGCTCGACGCCAGCGTGGCCGGGTCGGGCGTCACCGGCGATTTGCTGGCCCATTCCATCGACACCGCCGAGTGGCTCAACGGCCCGATTCGCCGTGTCACCGCCGCCACGGAGACGTTTGTCAAACAGCGCGTGCATCAAGAGACCGGCAAGGTCGAACCGGTGGGCATTGACGACGCCTGCATGTTCCTGGCCGTTTTCGCCAACGGTTCAATGGGCACTTTCGAGAGCACTCGTTACGCGCGCGGCCGCAAGAACTACAACACGTTCGAGCTGAACGGCGAAGCCGGCAGTGTGTTTTTCGACCTGGAAGACCCGCAGTACCTGCAATACTTTCGTTACGCCAATCCGCCGGGGGGCGAAAACGCGTCGGGGCCAAAGCCGAAAGTCGCCAAGATTGAAAGTCATCTGACCGGCTGGCAAAAGATTCACGTCACCAATTCCGAGCATCCCTACATGAAGCACTGGTGGGTGCCCGGCTGCACGATCGGCTACGAACACACCTTCATCAACGCGCTGGCCGACTTTTTAGCGTCGCTCGACAGCGGCAAACCGGTGCAGCCCGACTTCCGCTGCGCGTTGCGCACGCAAAAAGTTTGCGACGCCGTGCTGGCCAGCGCCAAGAGCGGCAAGTGGGTGGAGTTGGATTAGTTCGACAGGGCCACTTTTCACATCTGGGTAAGAGGAAGGAATGCCCCGCGAAGGCGCTGTCCAATTAGACAACTCGGATGAAGATTGAATTCCTGGAAGCCGGCGCTGATGAATGCCCGTTGCTTCGCATTTTCGGTCGCGATCCAGAGACGATCCAGCGGCTCAGGGCAATCTTCAAGCAACTTGCCGAAGGTGTCATCGACAGCGCAAGGATCGAAGAGATTCCCGGCATGAAGGCAGTGGGTGATGGCGCCGTATTGGCCCGCACCCATAATCGCGACCGCGGGTTAAACCGCCAACGTGGTGAGTTTTATTGGGAACTGACTCGTGACACATGGGACAACGTCGCGGGGCTGTTAGGGCCATTCTGCGGCGATCTCAAATCGGGCTTTCAATGGCTCGATAGCGTCGGGGAGATTCAAGTCTTGGTGTCCATCGATGGACTCTGGTAGCGGTAATGCGATTTTCTCTGCCTGGCATCCAACCCTCATTGCGGATCGAGCCGTAGCCGATTTCGTGAGAGGTTGTTACGCCCTGACTTGCTTGATACTAGATTTATTCCGCCACGATCGGGGCTTGCCCCTCGTTGTTCTACACATCTCTTGAGTGGCCCGCCCCCTCGCCGGCTTGTCCGGCAGGAGCGTGAGTTTGACAGGCTAAGAACGAGGCCACCGAACTATTTTAGTTTTGCGGTCTACCCTGTGCCGGCCGCCACGCCGC
>DASVGM010000467.1:0-7248 GCA_036379555.1 Pirellulales bacterium
TTCCATCGCCTGTTGGGGCCGCCGTTGCTCAAGCAGCGTCCAGCCTTGGTTGGCGTGCGAGAGCGCGTTTTCCGGATCGCGCGCCAACGCCGTGTCGATCGTCGCGCCGGCCTCGCCGCGGCGGCCCAGCTTCACCAGGCACATGGCGCGAAGATTGGCGCAAGCCACGTTTTCGGGATCGATCTCCAAGCCCTTTTCGACCGCTTCCAGAGCCGGCCGCCAGCGCGAACTCGCGAAGTGAATGCGCGCCAAAAGGCCCCAATGGTCCGCGTCTTCAGGATCGAGCCGGATGGACTCGTTCGCGGCCGAAAGCGCCTGTGGCAAACGATTGCGGGCATAATACGTTTCGGCCAGCACGTAATGCGAAAAGGCCAGATCGGGCGCCAGGTGAACGGCGCGCCCCGCCGCCTCGGTCGCCTCCTGGTGCTTCTTCAGCTCGCTCAAGCACAGCGCGAGCTGGGCATGCACGAGCGGATTGTTCGGATCGTCGGCCAAATGCCGCTGCAACTCGCCGATCGCCTGTTCATAACGCGAGCGTTCGATCAGCATTTGCGCGCGGGCAAGGTGCGTGCTCATGCCAGTTTCATGAATTTGAGGATGTCGTCGTAAATGCCGCCTTGATTGGAATAGAGCGCGTAGTTGCGCGCGGTCGAAAACCATTCCCGCGCCGTCGGCTTGACCCCCTGCGCCGCGGCCAGCAAGTCGGCCGTGGTCAGCGGCTTGGGCACGCCTTCTTTCATGGCCTGGCGCAGTTTGCTTTCGATCGCCAAATCGACGGCCCCCTTCAGATCGGCCCCCGAAAAACTGTCGGTCTTTTTCGCCAGATGGTTGAAGTCGATGTCGCTCACCGGCTTGCCGCGGCAGAGAATGCGCAGAATGGCCGCCCGCGCCGCCGTATCGGGCGGCGGCACAAACAGCACGCGATCAAAACGGCCCGGCCGGCGGAAAGCCGGATCGAGATGCCAAGGCGCGTTGGTGGCCGCCAGAATCAGCACGCCTTCGTTCGATGCTTGAACGCCATCCAACTCCGCGAGAAATTGGTTGATAAGCTGCCGCGCCGTCGTATGCTGCAAGTCGGATCGCCGCGCGCCCAGGGCATCGACCTCGTCAAAAAACAGCACGCAAGGACGGTTCTGCCGAGCCTGCTCGAACAGCTCATGCAGGTTGCGTTCGCTATTGCCGATCCACATTTCGAGCACGTCGTTGATGCCCACCGCCATGAAGCCGGCCTTGATCTCGCCGGCGGTGGCGCGGGCGAGGTGCGTCTTGCCGCAGCCGGGCGGCCCGTACATCAAAATGCCGCCGCCGATCGTCTTGCCATACGCCTGGTAGATTTCCGGATGCGTGAGCGGGTAAATGATCTTGAGCCGGATCTCCTCTTTCAGGGCGTCCATGCCACCGACTTCGTTGAACGTGGTGGCGGGACGCTCCAGCGCCTCCATTGGCGAGCTGGCGCCGGCATCCCAGGCTTCGCGCACGCGGCCATCGATCACAGGCGAATCGCCGCCGGCATTCACGCCCAGCCTGCCGGCCAACTCTTGATCGGCGACGGCCGGGTCAACCTCGACGGCCAACTTGTATTGGGCGACCGCGCGTTCGACGTCGCCGGCTCGCAGCAGCAGACGCGCGTAGAGCAGATTGGCGGCCGCCGGCGTATCGCGGCCCTTCACCAGGTCTTCGACAATCACCAGCGCCGCGCTTTCTTTGCCTTGTTGTGAAAAGGCCCGAGCCAAGCCGAGCCGCGTGGCGACGTCGTGCGGGGCCAGCGCGAGCGCCTGGCGATATTCCGTTTCCGCGTCGGCCGCCAAGCCGCGGCCAAGCAAGGTTTCTGCCAGGTGCCTGCGCAACGGAACATTGTCGGGCGATAATGCGACCGCCTCGCGCAAGCCGCGCAAGGCATCATCCCCGTGGCTCATTATGGCCCTCGAAAGGTGAAATGTGATTTCGGCAAATGGAAAAGGTTACGGTTAAGATACCTTTCCCTTGTCGGTTGTTCAAGCCGCGGCTCCGGCGCGGCGATGCGAGCCAAGGTCTTGACGTGGCGGGGTTTCGTGGCACAATATGTCGCAATCAAATCACGGGTCCAGGCGGCCTGCTGATGGCGGCGATGATCGTCGCAACTCTGATTGTATGTGGCTGGCGGCGTGGTGTGGTTTCGTTCGCCACCGACTGATGCTCCCGGGACCGGAGCGTCGAGGCATGCATTGGCTGGCGCTGGTTCGCTTGCGCCATGGGTGCATTTGTTTTGGCGGGACGTTTCTTGGCACTGGCATTTTCCGGCGCCCAGATTCACCTTGCTCTTATTCCGCGGCAAGGTTTTGCCTTATTTCGATCCTGAAGAGGGCGCATGCAATTTCAGCCCACGGTCTTTATTGTCGACGATGACCAGGCGACACGCGCGTCGCTGGCGGATGCCATTACGTCAATGGGACTGCCGGCCGAAGCCTACGCGTCGGCCGAGCAGATGCTGGCGGCGTTCAGCCCCGATCATCATGGCTGCGCATTGATCGACCTGTTTTTGCCCGGCATGAGCGGACTGGAGCTCATGGAACACCTGCTTGCCCGACAGGCTCCCTTGGGCATTGTGCTGTTCAGCGGCCACGCCGAGGTGCGCGCCGCCGTGCGCGCCATGAAGCGGGGCGCGGTCGATTTTTTGCAAAAGCCGTATACGGTCGAAGAACTGCGCGAGAGCGTGTATTGCGCGATGGCGCAGGGTACGTCGCGATCCAACAACAACGCCTCGCCGCCGCGCGCGATGCTGGACAAATTGACCGAGAGTGAACGGCAGGTGTTGGAGCTCACCGTCTATGGCACGGCGAACAAGAATATCGCTTCGCGGCTGGGCATCAGCCTGCGCACGGTCTACGTCCGGCGTGCCGCGGTCATGCGCAAGCTCGGCGTGAAGAACCGTTTTGAGTTGGTTCGTCTGGCGCTGCAATTCGATCTACAAAAGCCGGCCGATTTGCCCGCGGAATTCACCCCCGGCGCCAATCATGAGCCCATTTGAGAGTTTATCCCCAAACCGAATTGTGGGGCGGGCCGCCGGCCCGTCTGGCGCAAAAGACGGCCCGGCGGGCCGCCCCACGATCGCGCACGCGTGAACCAACATCGGTTTTGAAATAGGCTCTAAAACAAGAAGGTCGCTCCGCGACGAGGGAAGGCGGCGATGAATCGCCGCACTCCATGAGGACGCTACTCGCGCGTGATGAATTCGTCGAGATTGATCGCCACGCGGGCCAAGGCGGTCCAGGCCGCGGCTTCGGTGGGCGATGTACCTGCCGGCCGGTTGCTCATAGCGACCTTTTCCGCCGCGGCCGGCGCGGCGGCGAAGGCCGCGCGCTGCCGATTCAGAAAGTCCGTCAGGCCGGTCATTTCACTTGCCGCCGGTTGCCGCGCAAAACAGAAGCGAAACAGGCAACGAACGCGCTCGTCGTCGCCCGGCGAGGGCGATTCCGCCAGCACGCGCGCCGCCAAACTCTGGGCCGCTTCCATAAACACGCGATCGTTGGCCAGCGTCAAGGCTTGCAGCGGGGTGTTCGAGCGCGGTCGGCGCGTGCAAGCGGTGTTGGCGTCGGGGGCGTCAAACGTCATGAGAAACGGATAGGGACTCGACCGCCAGAAATAGATGTAAAGGCCGCGGCGATAACGATCGTCGCCGGTGCTCTCCTTCCAGAACTTGGCCTGCTGCGTGAAGCGATAGATGCCTGGCGGCTGCGGCGGGTACACGCCCGGCCCGCCCAACTCGCCGCTCAGCAGGCCGCTCGCCGCAAGAGCCAGGTCGCGAATCGTCTCGGCGTCGAGCCGCAGCCGCGACATGCGTGCCAGCAGCTTATTCGCCGGATCGCGCTCGGCCACGTCCGCGCGCTGCGCCGACGACTGTCGATACGCGGCCGAGGTCACAATCAAACGGTGCAAGGCCTTGAGACTCCAACCGTGGTCAATGAATTGCCCGGCGAGCCAATCGAGCAACTCCGGATGCGTCGGCGGGCTGCCTTGCGTGCCAAAATCGTTGTCGGTGTCCACCAGGCCGCGGCCGAAATACTGTTGCCAAACACGGTTGACCGTGACACGCGACATAAGCGGATTACGCGCATCGACCAACCAACGCGCCAGTTCGAGACGGTTGTGAACGGCTTCGGCGCCGGCGAAGGTTTGCAACACGGCGGGCACGCCCGGCGTGACCTTGGCGCCCTGGCGCAAAAAATCGCCACGGAGATGAACGTAAGTCTCGCGCGGTTGCGGCCGCTCTTTCATCACCAGCGTGGTCGTGATGCGCGCGGCGAGTTGTTTCTTACGCTCTTTTAAGTCATTGAGCACGGCCAAGAGCGGCACAAACTCAGGATCGATCTGGCGGAACGCCTCGGCCAGCGCCTTTTTTTGCGGCTCGGTACGTTCGCCGGCGATCGCGGCCAATGCTTGCCGCGCCGGTTCGGGCAATGCCTCGCGGGCCGCGGCGGCCAGCGTCCGCTCCCACTCTTGCTGGCGAGTGCCGGCGTTGGCCTCCACCTCGCCCAGGCGTTTTTCGACCTGGGCAATATCGGCCAACAGCGCCGGCTGTTCCCTGGATTGCTGCATCGTGGGCACGGCCAGCGTCGGCTCATCGGCGTTGTTCAATAGCGCGAAGAAGCGGTAATAGTCGCGTTGCGTGAGCGGGTCATATTTGTGGTCGTGGCACCGCGCGCATCCGATCGTCAAGCCGAGAAAAACCGTCGCGGTCGTGTTGACACGATCGGCGACGCTCTCCACGCGGAACTGTTCGGCATCGGTGCCGCCCTCTTCGTTGCGGAGCGTATTGCGATGAAAACCGGTGGCGATCACTTGTTCCGTCGTGGCGCCGGGCAACATGTCGCCGGCCAGTTGCGCGATCGTGAATTGATCGAACGGCAAGTCGCGATTCAAGGCCTCGATCACCCAGTCGCGATACTTCCAGATCGAGCGGCCGCTATCGATGGTGTAGCCGTTGGAGTCCGCGTAGCGCGCCTGATCGAGCCAGTAACGCGCCCACTTTTCACCATAGCGCGGCGAATCGAGCAAACGATCGACCAACCGCTCATAGGCGTCGGCCGCCGTATCGCCCACAAAGGCATCCACCTCGGCGGGTTCCGGGAGCAGGCCAATCAGATCGAGCGACAGGCGCCGCGCCAGCGTGGGCCGGTCGGCCTTGGGCGACGGCGGCAGCTTCTCCTGGTCGAGCCGCGCCAGAATGAAGGCGTCGATGGGGTTGCGCACCCAGTCCGGCCGCGAAGGGCTGGGGACCGCCGGACGGGCGAGTGGTTGAAACGCCCAATGGGTTGAGGTGGCTATTGTCACCGGGGGCGCCTCCTCCGCCGGCGCGGGCGCCCCTTGGTCGATCCAGAGTTTGAGCTTTTCGATTTCCGCCGCGGAGAGGGGCGGGCGACCATCGGGCATGCGCGTCACATCGCCGCCGCCTGTCACGGCGGCAATCAGCAAGCTCGCGGAGCTTTTGCCCGGCACAAAGGCCGGGCCGCTATTACCGCCTTCTTTGGCCGCGCTCACATAATCGAGCCGCAGACCCGACTCTTGCTCATCGGTTCCGTGGCATTCATAGCAATGCTTGGCCAAGATCGGCTGAATCTCGCGCCGGTAATCAACGACATCGGCGGCAACGGCCTTCGTGGCGAAGACCGAGAGGACGAACGAAAGCGACAGCAGGGTGGGTCGCATGGTGCGCTTAGGGGCGGGAGCGAATCGTGAGCGTGAACCGCCAAGCCGGCTGTACGCCGGATCGTCAGTCCAGGAACCTTGATCTTATGCTATGAGGCGGAGCTTGGCAAGAATGCCCGGCGAGCGGTAGTGTCCTAAAGCCGCATTACTCGCCGGAGCATGTGGCACAGCCGCCCTGGGCTGTGGCCCGGTCTGGCCTGCGCAAAATCGGTTGTCGTGCTCCGCCTTATTTGATACTGGATTCATTCCGCCACGATCGGGGCTTGCCCCCGTCGAGCGATGACTGACCGGCTAGATGAACGGCGCCGAACGCGCGCCGATTTCGCGTTGCATCCGCCGCCGAAGGCGGTGGATGCAACGCGAAATCGGAAAGAATCTGTCGGCGGATATTCGTTCTAGCCAGTCAGTCAGCGCTCCCACCGGGGCAAGCCCGGCGGTGGCGGTGCGGAACAAATCCAGTTTGAAATCTCAACTCATTATCGTGTTAAAGTCGGGCATTTTGCGCAGTCCAAATCCGGTCTGCGACGCCGTAGGCAGCGAATCGCATCCTCCTTGATTGGAGGTGTTGCGGTCGGCCGAGCAGATTCCCGAGCCAGACGGCAAACGTCCGCGCATCAACCCCCTTTCACAATGAACTTCCGCAACTCCAGCACGTTGTCGTTCACGGCGTCCACATAGACCGGGGCGGACTTCAACTCCCGGGCTGTTCGCAAGGCCTCATTCTGCATCGGCACGCCGTCGACAATGGCCGTTTGCGAGACGGGCGTGATCATGTACCGCACGGTGTGCCATTCATTCGCCGTGACGCTAAACTTCCAGTTCCAACCCCAGTTGTGCGAACCAAAGCGAATCTCCGTTCCGCTCGTCCGCAGGCTCAGGGTAACGTCGATCGGCCCGTCGTATTCCACGGTGGTTTCCAAGCCGCCGCCGCGTCCGTCCATGCGCACGGCCTCGCCGCTCAGGTCGCCCTGCTGCATGCCGCGCCAGTTGAACAACTCCCAGTGCGAAAAACCATCGTCGGCGGCCAGCAGCGTTTTCAGCCGCTCGCCGGCCCGTGCGCGGCCGGCGTCGAGCAAGGAACGATACGCCGAGCCATACCATTTGGCCGCCCGCATGCGCAAGTAATGCTTGCCGGGCCACGGCTCCTCCTCGCCGCGCGACCACCAGGCGTCGGCCGCGGCCAGTTCGCGTTGCGCCTCGGCTGGTGCGCTGCGCGTCACCAGCCGGCCGTTGACGAAGGTTCGCGAGCCGGTCGGCCGGCGATTGGCGAGCGCCAGTTCGTCGTCGGCCAGTTTTTTCCAGGCCGTATTTCCGCTTTTGGCCAGCTTGGGCAAGGCGGCATCAAAGTCGCCCAGCGCGCAAAGCTGGAAGCGGCCCACGGCTAAATTGGCCGCCGAATCGTCAGACGAAGTTTTGAGCGTTTCACGCGCCTTGGCGACGCTTTCCAGTTCGGCCGCCCACTCGCCCGCGCCGGCGGCGCGGCCGCTGACCTCTTTTTGCACGTCCTTATCGTTGGTCCGCCGGGCGAAGCTTTGCGCCTGCGCGGCGGCCTTTTTCAAAGCG
>DASVGM010000468.1:0-7779 GCA_036379555.1 Pirellulales bacterium
GACCGCGGGCGGTTTGGTGAGAATGTCGTCAACCAGGTGATATTCCTTGCCCGCGTGGGCGTCCATATAAAAATCGCGATCGGTATCCTTGCTAATGCGTTCGATCGGCTGGCCCGTGTGGTGCGCGAGGATTTCGTTCAGCACTTCACGGGTTTTGAAGATTTCGTCGGCCTGGATGGCGATGTCGGAAACCTGGCCGCCCACCTGGCCATAGGGCTGATGAATCATCATCTTGGCGTGGGGCAAGGCGAACCGTTTGCCCGCCGTGCCGCCGGCCAGCAACACCGCGGCGCCGCTCGCCGCCAAGCCCACGCAATAGGTGGCGACCGGGCAGGTGAGAATCTGCATGGTGTCGTAAACCGCCAAGGTGGCGGTCACGCTGCCGCCAGGCGAATTGATGTAGAAATGGATGTCCTTGCGGCGGTTTTCGCTTTGCAGGTACAGCAATTTCATCACCAATTCATTGGCGTTGCCGTCGTGAATCTCGCCTTGCAGCAAGATGATGCGGTTCTCCAGCAACAGATCGCCTAGGGTCATCTGGCGCTGGCGTTGGTAATCGCGATAGTTGGCTTGCGGGTTGACCGGTGAGGGCCAAAAGGTGCGGTCCATGCGGCTGCTGACAGTTGAATGAGTGATGCGTTGCTTAGGTGGCTGTTGACTTGCGGGCGGTCATCTAATGGCTGCCGGTGTGCTGTTCGGCGCGGTGCGGGGCCTCGCCGGGGTCGCCGGCGTTTTCGGCCTGGGGAATTTCAACTTCTTCACCGCCGGCCGCCTGGTTGACGGCTTCGGCGTCGTCGCCCTCCAGCTCAAACGGCACGTCTTTGAAGACGCCATGTTCCATGATCAGCTCGATGACCTTGCGCTCGATGATCTGGTTGCGCAGCGTATCCATCAGGCCGCGCTTTTCAAGCTGCGCCCGCACGCGACGCGGACTCTCGCCGCTTTGCCGCGCCAAAAGGTCAATCTCGTGATCGTAGTCTTTCGGCGAATCTTCGATCTTCTCCTCCTCGGCGATGCGTTCGAGAATGAAGTGTTCTTTCAAGGAACGAGCGGTATTCACCCGGCTGTTCTGACGCAATTCGTTCTCACGCAAGCGGATATCGTTGTCACTGAAACCGCTGCGGCGCAGTTCGAGCACGGCGCGTTCCAACTCGCGCATTGATTGGCGTTTGAGCAAAGCGGGCGGCAAATCCCAATTGGCCGCCTCGGTGAGCGCGGCCAAAATCTGCCGGCGGGCACGCTGCTGCTGTTCGTAGCTCAAGCGCCGCTGGAGCATGTCCTGAATGGCGTCGCGCAGGTCGCCCGGCGTCTCAAAATTGCCGATTTCTTCCAGAAACGACTTGGTCAATTCCGGCAACTCCAGTTTTTTCACCTCCAGCACTTCAAACTCGGCCGCGATCGTCTTACCGCGCAAAGCTTCGTTCGGCGCGTCGGGTGTGAGCTTGGCCTGGCCGCTGCGCGTCTGGCCGGCCTCGACGCCTTTCATCAGCTTGTCAAAGCCGACCACGTTGCCATCGCGAAAACTTAGCGTGCCGCGAACGCGAATCACCTCTTCGTTGACGCTGGAAATAACATTTTCACCATCCTTAAAGGTGATGTTGAGCGTCAGATAATCGCCGACGTCCGCCGGGCCATCGTGCGGCACCAACCGGCCGTGCTTGCCCAGAATGTCTTGCATCTGGCGGTCGATATCCTGCTCGGAGAACTTGCGCACCGGCCGTTCAATGGCCAGCCCCTTCCAATTGGGCAGCGTAAAATCGGGACGCACCTCAATGTCGAACTCGAAAACCATCGGCCCCGAATCGGGCACCGTGACGGCCGTCGGATCGAAATCGGGCTCGCTGATCGGCGAGAGATCGTGGCTGTTGGAAATCTGCTCCAGGCTGTCCACGAGCAGCGTGCCTTTAACCTGTTCGGCCACTTCCTTGCGATACCGCAATTGCACCAGCTTGCGCGGCGCCCGGCCGGCACGAAAACCCGGCACGACGGCTTTGTCCATCATTTCGCCGAAGGCGTTGTCGAGGTAGCGGTCGATATCGTCGCGCGGAATCGTGACCGTGATGTGGCGCTCACAGGCGCTGCGAGGCTCGATTTTCACGTCGAGATTCATCTCGGGCTTAGGCTCGGCGCCAGCGTCTGGATCTTGAGAATCTTGGTTGGCGTCCGGTGCCTCGTCGGTGGCGGCGGAGCCGATTTCTTCTTCGTCAATTGGTGCCATAATGCCCTGATCTATAGTTCGCCGTCACAAATATCGCCGTCATAAAAAACAAAAAGAGCGGGTGATGGGATTCGAACCCACGACAACCACCTTGGCAAGGTGGCGCTCTACCAACTGAGCTACACCCGCTCGATCATGGCTTCCGCCATGTCGGCGATCTTTCCGGCCGAAATGCCTGCCGGCATCAGAAAGACCCGAATCAAGAGGATTATAGATTGCCCAGACCAGCTTGCAAGGGCAATAAAATCGCCGCTTTTGCCGCCGGCCGCCAACGGAGCGTCGAATTCTCGGTCAAACTAACCATAATGGGTGGTTTTTGCGTGATGGCAAAGGCAGATTGACGATTGAAAGGCTAAACGAAACTCGGATTTCCCCGTCGCAGCGTATCGTGGGGCGGCTCGCCGAGCCGTCTTTTGCTTCAAGACGGGCCGGCGGCCCGCCCCACAGCGAGTTTTCGGGTAGCCTTTGAGAAGTGGCGCCGGACGATGCCGGCGAAGCGAGTTCTGGCATCAGATCACGGCTCACGGTAGCCTATAGGTATTGTTCGCTGGGCATTGTTGATTCCATGAAGAGGCTGTTTTGCTGCGCATCTTAGGTTCCTCGAAAACGCTTTGCGACGGCCTTACACGACGCGATCTTTTGCAGGTGGGCGGTCTCGGTATGCTCGGCCTTTCGCTGGCCGACGCCCTGCGTCTCGAAGCCGCGCAGCAACCGCTGGCCAGTTCGCCACTTTTCGGGCGTGCCAAACGGTGCATCCTGCTGTTTCTGTTCGGCTCTCCGCCCCAACATGAAACTTTCGACCCCAAGCCCGCCGCGCCGCGCGAAATACAAGGCGAAATGGCGGCCATTGACACCAACGTGCCCGGCACGCGCATCTGTGAAGGTTTGCCGCAAACCGCCCAAGTGATCGACCGCGTGACCGTCGTTCGCTCGATGACTCACCCGTATCCGGTGCATGGTGTGGCATACGCGCTGTCCGGCATGCCAACCTACACGCCGGCGATTGAGGCGATGCCGAGGGCGGCCGGGCATTGGCCGTTCATTGGCTCCGTCGTCGATTACCTTGACGAACGGGCACAAGGCGGCGCCATGCCGAACCTGCCCAGAAACATGGGTTTGCCCTGGAGCTTTGGTTCCAAGTGTACGATACCGACGCTCGCCGGCCCCTACGCGGCCTTTTTAGGGCAAGCACACGACCCAATTTGGACCGATTTCGACGGCAAAGGCACGAAGGTCGTACCCAAACTGACCGATGCCCAAAGCGAAGACGTTTATGATCCTTTCGCCGCGGCGAACGCGGACGGCCGCTTTCGCCTGTCGGGCAGCGGCGAACTTCCAGCGGACCTTTCGATCGAACGGCTTGGCGGCAGGCGGTCGTTGTTGACGCAGTTCGACGCCGCTCGAAACGGGCTGGAACGTGGCGGCGGTATTCGCTCCTTCGACAAATACCGCCAAACCGCCTGGTCATTGATCGCCAGCAGTCGCGTGCGAGAAGCGCTCGACGTAGCGCGCGAGCCGAGCGAGGTTCGCCAACGATACGGCATGAACCTGTTTGGCCAGGCCGCCTTGGCGGCACGACGGTTGGTGGAAGCCGACGGGCGATTCATTTCGGTGTTTTGGGATCCGTTCGGCCCCTTCGGCGGTTCCTGCTGGGACACCCACGCCAATCATTTTCCCAGGCTGAAAGAGTATCTGCTGCCGGTTTTCGACCAGACCTATTCGGCCTTGATTGCCGATCTCGATCAACGCGGCCTGCTCGACGAAACGCTGGTGCTTTGCATCAGCGAGCACGGCCGCACTCCGCAAATCGACTCCAAGCCCAAAGGCGGCGGCCGGCATCATTGGTCGCGTGTTTATTCGGCGGTGCTCGCCGGGGGCGGCGTTGCGCGAGGCAAGGTCGTCGGCGCAAGCGACAGCCACGGCGGCGATGTGAAAGAGACGGCCGTCTCGCCCAAAGACGTGCTCGCCACCACCATGCACCTGCTCGGCATCGACCCCAACACGATGGTCGCCGATCTTCAGGGCCGCCCGCTGCGCGTCGCCGGCGACGGCGAAGTGCGCACGGAGTTGTTGGGGTGATGAGTCGTCTAAGAAAGCCTAGCCGAAAACATCTGGAGGATGGCCTTCCCAGGCCGTCCTGTCACGATGCGCTCGTTTCTGGACGGGCTAGGAAGCCCATCCTCCAGGAACGCGGCTGTTTTGCCAGACGCTTTAACGGTAATTACAAAAAGATTGCGAGGCTGCTATGAACTTCCGAATTGGCATCATCGGCCGCACCGGCCGCGGCGATTATGGGCACGGCATGGACGAAGCCTTCGCCGGCTTGCCCAATTGCCAGATCGTCGCCGTGGCCGACGATGACAAGGCGGGCCTGGCCGCCAAGGCCAAAAAGCACCAGGTCGATCAGGCGTTCGCCGACTATCGCCAGATGCTTGACAAGATCAAGCCCGACATCGCCGTGATTGGGCAGCGGTGGCTCGATCAGCATCGCGATATGGCCGTTGCCGCCGCCGAGCGCGGCATTCACGTTTATATGGAAAAGCCTTTCTGCCGCACGCTGGCCGAGGCGGATGAAATTGTCGATGCCTTTGAACGGACGCACGCCAAGCTCGCCTTGGCGCACCCCACGCGCTACAGCCCCAAGCTGCAAACCGTCAAACGACTGATCGCCGACGGCGCGATCGGCAAAGTGCTGGAGTATCGGGGACGCGGAAAAGAAGACCGCCGCGGCGGCGGCGAAGACCTCTGGGTGCTTGGCACGCACGTGATGGACGTCATTCGAGCGTTGGCCGGTCAGCCGACATGGTGTTTCGCCCGCGTCACTCAGGCCGGCCACCCGGTGACCAAGGCCGACGTGGCCGCTGGGAACGAGGGCATCGGCCCGCTGGCGGGCGATTCGGTCACGGCCATGTACGGCTTGAACGACGGCGCCACGGCGTATTTTCAATCCATCAAGGGCATGGCGGGCAAAGGCTCTCGCTATGCCTTGCAGATTTACGGATCAAAAGGCGTGATCGAGATCCTGGAGGGCACGATGCCGTCAGCCAAGTATCTGGGCGATCCGAGTTGGTCGCCGGGCCGCAGCAAAGCGGCCTGGCAAGATATATCGAGCGCCGGCATTGGCCTGCCGGAACCGCTGGCCGGCGATGCTTCGCAAGCTCGTCATCGTCCCGCGGCGGTCGACTTGTTGGCGGCGATCGAAGAGAACCGGCAACCGCTCAGCAGCGTCTACGAGGCCCGCGGCGCCACTGAGATGATTGTCGCCGTGTTTGAATCGCATCGGCTGGGCCGCCCGGTGACGTTGCCGCTGGAAAACCGGCAAAACCCGCTGACGATGCTGAGCTAATCTCACATCATGCCGGCGAGTTTGCGTAGGCACCATTCGCCGATCAGCAAGACGAGAAACGTCGCGAGCAGGAGCCAGTGGTTCCACAGCGGCAACGGCGGAAGCGGATCGGTTTTGACCTGTCGCCCGGCGGGCAATTCGCGCAGCAAGCGGCCGGCGCCGGCCATGTCGTAAAAACGGCCGCGGGTGTCGGCCGCCGCGCGGCGCAAAGCGGCCACGTCGGCTTGCAACCGGGCGCGCTCGCCCGGCGGCGCGACAACGCGAAAGTCGGCCGCCGGCGCCTCGCCGGGCAACGTCGGCGCGGCCACGGCCGTGTGATACGCGCCTTCGGCCGGTCGTGATAAAACTCCCTCGAACACTCCGCGATTGGTCGCATGCCGCGTCAGCGTCAGCCGCTGCTGCTTGCCCTGCGCGCGGTCGACAAAAACGATCACGCCGTCGTCTTCACCGGGCGCTTGACGTTCATCGAAAAAACGGAGCCGCAGCCGCACGTTTTCGCCGCGGCGATATTCACGGCGATCGGTCGTCAACTCCGCCGAGCGATCTTTGCCCAGTAGCTTCGAGCGGCTTAGGTAGCGGATGGTTTGCACCCAATAACGCGCGAAGTAAACATCGCCCACGCGAAACCGCCAGCGCCAGGTTTCGTCGGTGGCGTGCAGAATGACTTTGCCCGCACCGGCATAGTGCATCACGATCACCGGCAGATGCCGGCCGTCGGCGGTGGCGCGTTCGGGGTGTTCGGCCCAGACACGCGCGGCCGGTTTGAGCGCGGGCGCCTCAAACAACCAATACAAAGGCGGCAGCCCTTGCCAGATGGCGACGGTTTCAGCCAGCGTATCGCCAAGCTGCATCGTGGGCGCCACCAGGCCCGCTTCCGTCGGCCGCGGCTGAAACGCCTCGTTCACAATTTCGCCCGGATCGGCCCCCGCCGCGGTCTCAAAATCAATCGGCAGCAGTTCGGCCAAGGGCGAATCGCGAAAGGCCAGCGGCATGTAGCGCGGCCCGCAGATGAAAACAACGCCGCCGCCTTTCTCTTCCACAAACGCGCGCACGTCGGCCAGCGCCGCGGCGCTCAAAAAATCGGGATTCACGTCGCCCAACAAGAGTACGTCGTACTCGAACAGTTCGTCGCGCCGCACGGGAAACACCGCCAACGCCGATTCGTCAAGTTGGGCGTATTCCGGATCGGCCTCTTGCAAGACGGTTTTGAGTTTGATGGTGTTGTCGCGTTCGAGCAGATTCTTGAGATAGCGAAATTCATAGCTGGGGTAAGCCTGCACGAGCAGCACGCGCACTTGCTCTTTGCGCACGCTGACGTGCCGCTGCTGGCGATTGTTCTCGGCCTGGCTTTCTTCCGCGCGGCGTTCGACCTCGACCACGTAATCGTATTCGCCGACCACGGTCGGCCGGTAGGCCAACCGCCCGCGCTGCGTCTCTCCGTCTTTGCCAAGCGTGATGGTGGTTTCGACCAGCACGTCGGCCTCGTCTTTGCGGCGCAGCATCACCCGTGCCTCTTTGCCTTCCAGCCCGGCCGAGGAAAGTTTGAACTCGAAATTCACCACGTCGTCGACAAACACCACTTCATCGACCAGCAAATCATTCAGTTCGATGTCGCGTAGCGGAGATTCACTGCCCAGCGCGACCGTGAAGAGCGGCACTCCTTTACGCCGGGCATGGGCGGCGGCATCGACCAGGCTCAGGCCGGCGGTGTTCACGCCGTCGGAAAAGAGGATGACGGCGCTGGGCGGATTGCCGCGCAGTTCGTCGATCACCGTTTCAATCGCCTCGCCGAGCCGGGTTTCGTCGCCCAGCGCCTCCGCGCGTCGCAATTGTGCCGCCAGTTCCTCGGCCGTGCCCGACTGTAAGCGGGCGGTATTGGAAACGAAGTAGAACTTGAGTTTGTAACGTCGGCCGAGCTCCGCCAGCAGGGCGGCGTTGTTTTGCAACAGCACGCCCTTGCCGAGATTGAAGCGGCTCGCCTCGCCAGCGTCGATTTGCTTGATTTGCGCGGCGATCGCCTGGCGCAGCTTCTTGTCTTCGTAGCGGTCGATGGCGCCCATGCTGGCGGAATCATCGACGAGCACCACCACGTAGGCCAGCCCGGTTCGGCTGAGCGAAAGCACGTAGCCGGCGAGCATGAGCAGGAGCAAGCCGACGAGACTTAGACGGATGCCGGCCAGCAGCCACCGCACGGCGGCGCGTGCCGGTCCCGCCT
>DASVGM010000469.1:0-6172 GCA_036379555.1 Pirellulales bacterium
GTTCGGGCGACATATAGGCCGGCGTGCCCAGAATCGCGCCGGTTTGCGTCAGATGCACGTCTTCGGCCGCGTGGGCCAGGCCGAAATCGACCAGCTTCACCCAGCCGCTGGCGCCCTCCAGCCAGACATTCGCCGGCTTGATGTCGCGATGAATCAGCTTGCGAGCGTGCGCCTCGGCCAGCGCCTCGGCGATTTCGCGGCCGATGCGCAGCACTTCGGGAAGTGGGAGCAGTCTCCTCGTTCCCTCTCCCTCCGGGAGAGGGTTAGGGTGAGGGGATGTGGTAGCGGCAACAGGTTGCCCATCGGAATTGCCGACCTCACTCCGCTGCAAAGCGCCCTCACCCCGGCCCTCCCCCGGAGGGAGAGGGAGAAATGCGGCATCCGCCGCTCCCGGAACGCCACGGGGCCCAGAGGGCACCCCGTTCCCTACAGAGTCCTGAACCCTGAACCCTGAACCCTTCGCGAACCCTGAACCCTCCGTCGCCCTTTCCACCCGATCCTGCAGCGACTCCCCCTTGAGCAACTGCATGGCTAAAAACGGCAGGCCGTTGTGTTCACCCACCTGATGCACCGTGACGATGTGGGCGTGTTCAATGGCGGCCGTGGCGCGGGCCTCGCGCAAAAACCGCTGCCGGTTTTCCTCGTGCGCGGCCAACGAACGCTGCATCACCTTCAAGGCCACGCGGCGGCGCAATTGCGGGTCTTCGGCTTCAAACACAAGGCCCATGCCGCCCGCCCCTAAAACCCGCAACACACGATAGCCGCCGAAACGGCCCAGTTCGCCCTCGGCCTGCGGAGGATCAAGCAGCTTTTCGAGATCCCAGGCGTCGGTGGTGTGGTCTCGGCGTCGCGCCAGGGTCTCTTCGATCGCCTTGGCGGGCAGCGTCACCTCTCGCCAGCGGGCGATGGCCGCTAGTACGCGGTTGTCGGCCGGTGATGCCTGCTCCCCCGCCGCGCGTGCCGCGCTGGCAAAGCTATCGCTCTCAACCAGCCGCCGCAGCAGGTCGCCGCAAGGCTCGCAAGCGAGCAAGTGCTCGTCGAGCGCCGCCGCCTCGTCGGCGGAAAGCCGCCCTAGAAGCAGGTATTGTAAAGTGCCGTGGTCGGGACAGACATCGAGTTTAGCCATGTTACAGGATACGCGAATGGCCCCGAATATCTTTCAGGTGATTGGCCAATTGTCAGTTGTGGGCCGTCCCCTACTGACCACGCGCCACGGGCCACTGACCATCTACAACATCCCGTCCAACTCTTGCCGCAAACGGCGCAACACGCGGCACTTGGCGACGTACACGGCGTTGCGGCTGATGCCCAGTTCGGCGGCCACCTCGCAGGCCGGACGCCCGCAAGCCACACATTCCCAACAGGCCCGCCAGGTCGGTTCCTCAAACTCGGCCTGCATCACTTCCAAAGCCCGAGCGACCAGCCGCTGGCGATGCTCTTGCTCCCAAAATTCTTCGTCGCCGCCAGGGTCGGGCAATTCCTCCAACTCCGCGTCGTCGGCCTGCGCCACGCCGCCCGCGACCAATTTGCGCCGCTGCCGATCGCACCACTGGTTGTGAACGATTGTACGCAGCCAACCTCGGAAACTCCGCTTGGGATCGTATTCAAATTCCGGCAGCTTGCGCAGCAGCAGCGCGAAGACGTCTTGAACCAGGTCGTCGTCGTCGGGCGGATGCACGCCGGCGCGGCGCGCCCAATAGAACAACAGCGGCGTGTAAAGATCGACGAACCGCTGCCAAGCCAAGTCGGCATCGGGCCGCTTGAGCCGTATCAAGAGGCTGACGGAGGTAGTATGCATGGCAGACAACGAAGTAGCGACGCGGGGACGACAATGGTTTGGTTCTGGTGCGCCGGCTTCGACTGTTTCAGCAGCTTAGTATACCCCGCACGGTTGGCGATGCAACTACGGCCCACGCGGGCTGGAACGTGACAATCGCGGTTCGCGCGGTCAGGGCGCAGGCCGGGCGACAACACGATGAAAATGCAACTGCACTTCCCGCGCGACCACACGCCGCACGCCTTCGACCAGGCAATGCGGCTCGTTGTCTTCCTGCCCGCGGCGCACGATCTCGTCGAGCGGCAATCCGGGCGGCGCCGTGAAGGTCGCCTGGTGAATGATCTGGTTGCCCGCGTCAAGCTCCGGCACAATGAAATGGCAAGTGGCGCCGAAGGTGAGCATGCGCGCGGCGTAGGCGTCATGATAGGGTCGCAGGCCGGGAAAACTGGGCAACAAGCCGTGATGCAAGTTGATGATGCGCCCACCGGCGTACTTCCAACAACTGCTCGGCGGCAGCACGCGCATATAGCGGGCCAGGATCAAATAGTCGATCTCATATTCATCGCAAAGCGTCATGATGCGATCGTCATCGGCCACGCCTTGCTCGTCGCCCACGTCGTGCCACGGCACGCCAAACTGCTCGGCCAGCGAGCGGCAATGCGACCGATTGCCCAGCATCAACGCCGCCTCGGCCTGAATGCGACCGTCGCGCAAGGCGCGCAGCACGGCCAACGCCGGCTCAGGACGGTAAGTGGTGCAAAGACAGAGTCGCGGCCGCGCCGCCCGTTCTTCAGGCGACCAGACGCGGATGGAAAGCCGCTTCTGCTCGCCCACTTCGCGCATGGCCCGGCGCAGGTCGCCGATGGCGTCGCCGCTCAGTTCAATACGCAGCAACATGGCGAAGAGGCGCTCATCGTCGTGATTGTACATCTGAATCTCGGCGATGTTCGCGCCGGCCCCGGTCACGAAGTGGACGATCGGGTCGGCGAGCCCGCGGTTATCGGGTCCGACGGCGGTGATGACGACCTGCATGGCGAAAAGAACAATGAACAGGGCTGTGACGGTTTTAATGCCGTGGCGGCTTGACCACCGCCTGGGAACTATAGCATATCACAAGGCCCCGCCCGGCGGCCTTATGACTGGACGCCGCCAAGCCGGCAGTCATAATTGGGTGCTGTTGCCCGATCGTTTCCATCTGTCTTTCAACCGGTCTTTCAACCTGGAGCTGCCATGACACGCATTTCACGACGACATTTACTCAAAGCGGGCGCGGCGGGCGTCGCGGCCTGCGCCATCGGCCTTCCACGCCGCGCGCGGGCCGACGTTCAAGAGAGCTTCGTCTTGGGCATTCAGAGCTATTCGCTGCGCGGCTTTCCGGTTGATAAGGCCCTGGTCGATACGCAAGAACTGGGCCTGCACGCGGTCGAGTTTTTTGGCGGCCACTATCCGCTCGACAGCGATCAAGAGCACATCGACCGCATGAACGCCACGCTACGGCGGCGAAACATCAAAGTCATGGCGCACGGCGTGAATGGTTTTGGGGCGGATGACGCGGCGAACCGTCGCGTTTTCGAGTTCGCCAAGAAGGCGGGCATTCGCAACCTGTCGGCCGATCCCTCGCCCGAAGCGTTCGACAGTCTCGACAAGCTGGTGCAGGAATTTGACATTCGCATCGCCATTCACAACCACGGGCCGGGCGCGCGTTACAACAAGGTTGATGACGTGCTGAAGGCGATTCAGGGCCGGCACAAGCTGATCGGCGCGTGCGCCGATTTGGGCCATTACATTCGTTCCGGCGAAGACCCGGTGGAAGCGATTCGCAAGCTGCAAGGGCGGCTTTACGGCATTCATCTGAAAGATTTCGACGCGCCCAAAGGCAACGCCAAGGGCGTCATCCTGGGCAAGGGGCACTTGAACGTGCTGGAAGTTTTCAAGGCGTTGAAGAAGGTTGAGTTTCCCAGCGACGGCGCGCTCTCCATTGAATACGAAGAGCACGCCGACAATCCGCTGGCCGACCTGCGCGAGTGCGTGGCCATCGCCCGCGAAGCGGAAAAGAAGGCGTAAGCGGCTGCGGCAGTCTTGGAGTGCGGCGATTCATCGCCGCTTTCCTTTGCGGCTTCAGCCGCCTTTTGCCGCCTCGCGCGTATCGCTGGCCTGGCAACCTCCGCTGCCACTGTCCGTCTTTGTCGAAAAGCAAAGGTCGCTCCGCGACAAGGGAAAGCGGCGATAAATCGCACGCACTCCAAGACGGCAAATATTCACAACAAGCCCAGCCGCTTCAGTCTGAATTGCAGCCGACAAAGAAGCATGGTTGCACGTTGGTCCGGCCGGTATATGATGATGGGTTGACCGGGCAATTGTTCCATGGGCGCTCGACGCGAGCGCTAAACATTCCACCATCTCTTGCGGAGGCGATTTTGATGAAACGCTTGACAGTTACATTGGCGGTGTGGGCATTGGCGGCGACGTGTTTTTCCGGTTTGTCGTTGGCGGCGGAAGACGCCGACCCAACCGGCACTTGGAAATGGTCCTTCACGTTCAACAACCAGACCCGTGAGATGACGCTCAAGCTGAAGCTTGAAGACGGCAAGCTCACAGGGGCGATGCAAGGCCGCAACAATCAGGAAAGGCCCATCGAAGACGCCAGTTTCAAAGATGGCGAAGTCGCGTTTTCGGTCACGCGCGAACGCAACAACCAAAAGTTCACCACCAAATACAAGGGAAAGGTGAACGGCGACTCGCTCAAAGGTAAAGTGGAGTTTGAGCGCAACGGAGAAACTCGATCGCAAGACTGGGAGGCCAAACGCGAGAAAGCATAGCTTGAAGTTGACGCCGTTCAGATGGAAACTTGCCCGCGGCCTTAGGGAGCAAACGTGATATGAACTTGTCGAGCGCGGAAATGTTGCGGCGGCTGGGGAGCGGGCAATCCATCGCGGCGGTTTGCGCGGCCGCCGGCGTCGAGCGTTCGACATTCGACGCCTGGTGGCGCGCCGAGACCGAGCGGCGCGTGCCCGTGATGAATGGCCGCCGAAAATCGGCCAACGGCCACGCGGCGGGAATCGTGCGCGACGAGTGGGGCATTCCACACGTTTTGGCGGCCGATGACGGCGGTCTTTTTTATGGCTTTGGTTATGCGATGGCGCAAGATCGGCTGTTTCAGCTTGATTACCTGCGCCGCCGAGCCTGGGGGCGGCTGAGCGAAGTGCTCGGCCCCGAAGCCCTGCAGCTTGACGTTACCGCCCGTACCGTCGGGCTGGGGGCCATCGCCAAGGCGGAGTGGGAGGCCGCCGGTGACGAAACGCGGCGCCTGCTCACGGCGTTTTCCGCGGGCGTCAACGCCCTCATCGCCGAAACGGCCGACGCCCCGCCCATTGAGTTTGACCTGCTCGATTATCGACCGGAGCCTTGGTCGCCGGTCGATTGCCTGGTTATCGAAGGCGAATTTCGCTGGTATTTGACCGGCCGTCTGCCCATCTTCGCCGTTCCGGAAATGGTGCGGCGAACCGTGGGCGATGGCCCGCTCTATCAAGCGTTCTTGCGCGGCGAAGCCGACGAAGAGAGTATTTTGCCCGCAGGTTCTTACGCGGCCCGGCCGGGCCAGCAGCGGAACTCGCCGGCGGGCGGAGATCCGACGCCCTGCCAGGGCAGCAACAACTGGGTGCTGGCCGGCAACCGCACGGCCACCGGCCGGCCGCTGTTGGCCAGCGATCCGCACATTGCCTTCGGCGCCGTTTCGTGCTGGTACGAGGTGCATCTTTGCGGCGGGTCGTTCAACGTGGCCGGCATGACTTATGTGGGTATGCCCGCCGTCATGTTCGGCCGCAACGCGCACGTCGCTTGGGGCTGTACGAACAACATTTGCGCCCAGCGCGATTTGTATCAAGAGCGGATCGACGCGGCGCATCCCGGCTGCTTTTTGTACGACGGCCAGTGGGAGCCGGCAGGCAGGCGCGAAGAAACGATTACTGTTCGCGGGGCGGCGCCCGTAACAAAAACGATTCGAAGTTCACGCCATGGGCCGATCGTTGACGAGCTTTTGCCGGAGCCGACACGCAGCGACGCGCCGGTTTCGCTCCGCTGGCTGGGAAGCGAACCGTGCCGCTGGCTGGAGTCGCTCTTGGCGATGGACCGGGCAGCGTCGGCGGATGAACTGCGCGAAGCGACACGCGGCTGGCACGTGCCCACCTTTAATATCGTGTTTTGCGATGCCGAAGGGCACATCGGTTTTCAGTCGGTGGGAAGAGTACCCATTCGCCGAACGCCCGAGCGCGGTTTCCGCCCAGGCTGGGATTCGGCCCACACCTGGCAGGGAGTGATTCCGTTTGAAGGCATGCCGCGTTTGGCCGACCCTGAGCGCGGCTTCGCCATTACCGCCAACAATCGCCCCGCACCCGG
>DASVGM010000470.1:0-8143 GCA_036379555.1 Pirellulales bacterium
GCGGCCGACCGCCACGCGTATCGCCTGGCTATCGCCAATGATGTCGCCAAAACCGTCGATCTGGTGCGGGGCGAATGCCGCCAGATGCGCGAGCCGGGCGTCAGGCCCGCGGAGCAGTTCGGGCAAAACATCCAGGGTTAAATCGAAAGGGATCTCGGTTTTCCAAGCCCGGCCTTGGTACGTTTCATAGAACGTGGCCGCGTAACGCGTCTTGCCCAGGAGCAACCAAACAGCCGCCATGGCGGGCGTGCCGGGGCTGAGATGGATGCAAAGATCGAGAGGATGATCCGCGCGATCGTTCATGAGCATCGCCAGTGCCGAATTCGCGGCGCGAAAGATCGCCGCGTAATCGGTGGGGCGCTCCAATTCAGTTGCTATGACTGTAACGTCGCCGCCAAGCCAATCGCGGTATGCTTCATTCCACGGGCCGGGGGAATTGCTAAGCAGGCGGATTTCATCGAACGGCTCGACGCTGACGAGCGTCTTGGTCGGGCCGCTGTCGCCCGGCGCCGGTGGCGATCCACCAAGCGTTTCAAGGATTCCGGCGCCCAGCGCGCACCCTTCCGCGACGGCCATCGCCTTGAGATCACTGTGGCCAATCCAGGCGACCAGCACTCGCCGTTTGGTCATAACACACCTGTGCCAAAAGCCCATTGCCGCTGTTGTCGCGGCGTCATGCGCGCCGATTTTCGCCGATTCCGCGGCCGACGTCAACCAGCACTGCCGGACGCTTCGCATTTCAGTTTCGGCGCGCCGCCGCTTGCTTCCGCTCCGGCAACGCGCAGAATAGGGCTTTACACCATCCCGGCCGCCTGCCCATGAACGACGTGCAAAACAAATCCTCTTCCGCCCGTGGCGCGCTGCGCGGCTTGGCGTGGCTGGCAGGCAAACTTGGCCCGTTGTGGGCGCTCGTGCTCGTCGTGGCGCTGTTCGCGGGACTCGACCAGTGGAAGCACGGCAAAAACGCGCGGTTTCTGACGTTGGCCCGGCTGCATTCCGTTTCGGCGCAGGCCTCGCCCGTGGCTGTGGCGGCCTTGGGAATGACGGTCATCATCATCGCCGGCGGCATCGACCTTTCGGCCGGCAGCGCCGTGGCGCTCTCGGCCACGATGCTCGCCTATTGCTTGCGTGACGATTCCGGCCCGTTGGCGGCCGTGACGGTCTGTTTGGCGGTCGGCTGTTTGGCGGGCATGATGAATGGGGCGCTCATCGCCGGGCTGCGCGTGGTGCCCTTTATCGTCACGTTGGGCACCATGATGATTTATCTGGGGCTGGCCAAACTGGCCGCCAACGAGGTGACCATTCATCTGAAACCAGACCAGGTGCCAACCTGGTTGAGCTACACGGGGCTGGTATCGCGGCATCCGCGGCCGCCGTGGCTCTTGCCGGGCGTCGTGCCGAATTTCGCCAGCGGCGTCTGGCTGGCTTTGGGCCTGGCCGCGGCCTTGGGCGTGCTGCTGCGATACACGGTGTTCGGCCGCTATGTTTATGCGATCGGCTCCAATGAATCGACCGCGCGGCTCTGCGGCATTCACGTGCCGCTGGTCAAAGTGGCCGTCTACACCTTAGGCGGACTGTTCGTGGGCATCGCCGCGCTCTATCAATTCTCGATTCTTTCGCAGGGCAATCCGATGTCGGGCGTAGGGATGGAGTTGCGCGTCATCGCCGCGGTGGTCATCGGCGGCGGCAGTTTGAGCGGCGGTCGAGGGTCGCTCTTGGGAACGCTGGCCGGCGCGGCCATCACCGAAACCATTCGCAGCGGTTGCAGCCAGATGGGCTGGCGGGCGCCGTATCAAGACATGGCTTTGGGCGGCATCATCATCGCCGCCGTCGTCTTTGACGAAATCCGCCAACGCCGCTCGAGGCAATAAGCTACCAGCGCTCCGTTGGGGCATTGGTTTCACGGCGCCGCCGACCGGATCACCAGTATGTCGCCTTCGACCACGCACTTGAGGTCGAGCGGCTCGAATACTAACCCCAGCGCCGAACGCAAGGGAATGCCTCTAATCGTTCTGGTGACCGGCAGGTCCGAAGCCTGATTTACACGACGCAAGGATTCGCCGTCGAGGTGAATCTCGCGATTGTGACGTTGCGTTAGGTAATCGAGCACGTCCGACAACGGCTGGCTGGCGAAATCGATCTCGGTGAGCTCGCCAAGGGCGGCAGCCAAGGATGCACTGGGCGTCTCGCCGACGGCCAAGTCCGGTATGCTTCGCGCCGGCTTCGCGGGCCGCTCGGTGATGTAGGGCACGCTATAGCGAAACACCACTTCCAAACCCAATGGGCCGACCAACTCTTGCAATCCACGCCACAACGTCACACCGCTAATGTGGCACGTCGCCGGTTGCAAATACTTTTGTCGCTCCGCCAGGCGCCCATCCAACTGAATCTCGCAGCCGTGGCGCGCTTTCAGGTAATCGATCACGTCGCAGAGCGGCCGGCGATCGACGTCGATCTCCGTTTCTTCGGCCAGCCCGCCGAGCCAAACGCGGTCGAGCGAGCCAATCACCTGCAGGTTTGCCAGCCCCGCCTGGGTAACATTCGTGCCGGCCAGCGAAACCGACACGAGCGGGCAAAGCTCATTCAGAGCGTCGATGGTGGTATCAACCTCCCAACGCCGTCATACCGACCGCCAACGGCCGCCCCCCTGGATTTTCAGCCGCGGCTCTGCTACTGTTCGCTATAAGGAATTACAGTCAGCAGGTTAAGTGATGAAGCAAGCGATCGCGGGAGTTGTGCCGCCCGAGACGGGCGAAGTAACCATTATGCAAGTCTGGCCCTCGTTGGCCGCGTTGGCGGGCGGGCGTTTCTGGGGACGCCTGTACGGCAACCGTAGCGGCGCAACCATACCAGGCACGCCGATTGTGCTCACCTTGGGCAAAATCATCGCCTTGTTGTCGATTCCGCTGATCCTGCCCGTCTACTTCTTGATGCTGCTCCCCTGCTTCATCTTTCTGCCAAAACTGGGGCCTTTTCCGGGGCTGTATGTTTCCAACCCCTGGGCGCGGAGCTATCGCCTGACGAACCGCCGCGTGCTCATCGAGCGCGCCGGCGGCGAAGTTGAAGCCTCCGTTGGCTTGGACAACTTCGATGCGATTGACGTGGAGGTGCTGCCGGGGCAAGAGTGGTATCCGGCGGGCGAATTGATCTTTCGGCAGGGGAAGGTGGAGACGTTTCGTCTGTCGGGGGTGCCGCGTCCAGAAACCTTTCGCCAAACCTGCCTGAAAACCCAGCGCGCCCACAGCAGCGTCAAGAAAGCGGTCGCACAAGAGGCCGTGGCCGTGTGAGTGGAAGCGTCGTCAGACTTCCAAGGCCCGGCGGCAGCGGTCGAGCTCGCTCTCGGCGACATCAAATTGAGTGCCGTCATCCAGCACCAAATAGGTCGTCGGCGAAAGTGGCGCGCGGCCATCCGCCAGATGAATCTCGAAAGGCTCTAACGGCCGTTTCTGATGTAGTTCGCGGAACCGCTCGATGGTCATGTAAAAAAGTTTATGTCGTGAGGAAAGGGTGGTCAATCCCGCTCAGAGGCTTTCCGAGAACTCGGATTTCGCCGCGGCAGCGTATCGTGGGGCGGCTCCGCCGAGCCGTCTTTCGCTTCCAGACGGGCCGGCGGCCCGCCCCACGGCGAGTTTTCGGATAGCCTCTCAGACACTCCGCGCGGCGCCTTGCCCCTGGCTATTTATCGTCCCGAGCCATATGATGAACCGACCAATGAGCTTGTGAGCGTTCATGACGATAACAACATTCATTGGCAACTGAATGACGCCGGACGACTAGATCAAACGCACCCGGACCTGCGCCGGGGGCTTGTGCTGTGAGTAAGCCGACGTGGAGGAGTGCCCGCTGGGCGCCCCTCCACGTCGGCTTTTTTTTTGACCTGGGCCAAACCGAGGAGGTTCTCAATGAATTCTGTTCGCCCCCTGTTTATATCGACTTATCCACCTGAGGAGTGCGGACTGGCCACGTTCACGCGAGACTCGGCAGACGCGGTCGATATTGCCGCCGGTGACGCGATCTCTTCCGTGGCCGCCATCCGTAAGACCGGCCCGCACGTGTATGATGATCCGCGCGTCGTTCACGTGATCGACAATGACCGGCACGACGCATACCACCTGGCCGCCGAAGTGGCCAATGACGGCCCGTGCGATGTGGTGAGCCTGCAACACGAGTTTGGTCTCTATTCCGGAGAATGGGGCGCCAGCGTGGCCGCCTTCGCTCGCAAATGTCGTAAGCCACTGGTGACCACTTTTCACACCTTGCTCTCCCAGCCTGAGCCGACTCCCCGCCGGCTCATTCAAAACCTGGCCGCGGCGAGCGACGCCGCCGTCGTCATGACTCAACGGGCAGCCCGTCTATTGACCGAAGTTTACAACGTCCGGGCGACCATTACGAAGGTCATCCCGCACGGTGTGCCGAAGGTCGCGTTCGATGGTACGCAAACGTGCAAGGCTCAGCTTGGCCTCTCGGGCCGGCGAGTGCTCTGTACGTTCGGGCTGATTAACCGCGGTAAAGGGCTGGAATACATGATCGAAGCCATGCCGCGAATCGTGGCCGCGTTTCCCCAGGTTGTTTATCTGATCGTCGGTGTCACTCACCCGCAAGTGAAGCGGCAGGAAGGGGAAGTGTACCGCGAAAGCCTGATGAAGATGGCGGCCGCGCTCGGCGTCGGCGAGCACGTGCGTTTTGTCAATCAGTTCCTCGAACTACCCGAGCTCCTGGCACACTTGCGGGCCTGCGATGTCTACGTCACGCCCTACCCTGGTAAAGATCAGATCGCCAGCGGCACCTTGGCCTACGCCATGGCGGCCGGCCGCGCGATTGTAAGCACCCCCTATCTTTATGCCGAAGAGGTTTTAGCGCAGGGCCGCGGCATGTTGGTGCCTTTTGCTGAAACCGCCCCGCTCGCCGAGGCGACATTGAGGTTGCTCCACGACGACCGGCTGCGGCTGGAGACCGAGCGATGCGCGTATGAATATGCCAGGCCGATGTTTTGGCCGAACGTCGGCCGGCAGTATCTACGCCTGTTCCAACGGGCCGTCTCCAATCGCCGCCGCTTCGGGGCAGCGCTCGATCGTACGATATCCATCGCGCTCAATCGCGAAAAAAGTCCGCTCGTGCAGGGAGGCTTATGATGCGGCACGGCAATCGGGTCGCCTTGGACCACCTCGATCAGCACACCGATTCGACCGGGCTGATCCAACACGCGATCTATGGCATTCCGCGTCGCGAGAGCGGGTACACGACCGATGATAACGCTCGCGCCTTGCGGCTCTGCGCGCGGTTGTGGCGCCGGCAGGCCGATGACCAGATGTTGGGCCGCGTGGCGACCTATCTCGGCTTTTTGGAATTCGCGTTGCGGCGCGGCGCGGGCTTTCACAATTTTCTCAGCTACCAGCACCACTGGCTTGACGCCGAAGGCGGCGGCGATTGCCAGGGACAGGCCGTTCGCGCGCTGGCCGAAGTCATTGGCGGCAAGTTACCCGACGATTACCGCTGCTTGGCGAACGAGTTGCTGCAAGCGGTGCTGCCCACGCTGGCCGACTTGCGCAGCCTTCGCGCGCAAGCGTACGTGATTTTGGCGTGGGGACATCTCTGGTCGGTGGGAGCGAAAGCGATCGAACCGCTGGAGACCGTGGCCTGGTTCGCCGCAGGGCGATTGGCGGAATGCTATCGCCGCAACGCGCGGGCCGACTGGTGTTGGTTTGAATCGCGCATGACCTACGCCAACGCCGTATTGCCGCACGCCCTGTTCGTGGCGGCGGCGCGCTGGCCGAACGAAGATTTTCGCGACATTGCCCAGGAAAGCTTCGCTTTTCTCGACCGCGCGACGACCGTCGACGATTTCTTTTGGCCGGTGGGCAACAACGGTTGGTATTCTCGCGGCGAGCAAAAATCGCCCTACGATCAACAACCCGTCGAAGCGGTAACCATGGCCGAGGCCGCGCTGGCGGGATTTGCATTGTTCGATGAGACAACGTATTTGGAGTCGTTTCGCCGCGCATCGGGTTGGTTTCGAGGTGAAAACAGCTTGGGCGAGCCGCTCTGCGACGGCGAGCGAGGCGCCTGCTGCGACGGCCTGCAATCCAATGGCGTCAATCGCAATCAAGGGGCGGAGTCGACTCTCGCCTGGCTGTGGACGCAATTGCGAAACTGCGAAATCGAGGAGGCGACGTGCGTCGACGGCGATGACCGCGCCCAACGGGCCTGAAGCCATGAATAGACCGGATTTTCCATCATGACACCTTACAAAGGACTGAAATGCAACGACAACCGAAGCTAGCCAACGCATACGGCGAGCTTTTCCGGCGCCACGGCGACGGCCCGATTCTCACCGCCCGCGATTGGCCCTATCCCGCGCACACGGTGTTCAACGCCGGCGCCTGTCAAGCCGGCGACGAAACGGTGCTATTGGTGCGCGTCGAAGACCGTCGCGGGCATTCGCACTTGACCGTCGCTCGCAGCGGCGACGGCTTTTCAAAGTGGCGTATCGACCCGGCGCCCAGCTTTGCTCCTGAGCCTGCCAGTCACAGAGAAGAGGCGTGGGGGATTGAAGACCCGCGGCTGACCTGGGTTGAAGACCGCGGAGAATGGGTCATCGCCTACACGGCCTACTCGCCTTCCGGCCCGCTGGTCTCCCTGGCCACGACGAAGGACTTCGTCCGCTACACTCGGTTGGGACCGATGATGCCGCCTGAGGACAAAGACGCGGCGGTCTTTCCGCGTCGCTTTGGCGGCCGTTACGCGATGATCCATCGGCCGGTCTCAACCGGCAGCTCGGGGGCGCACATCTGGTTGTCGTTCTCGCCCGACTTGAGGCATTGGGGCGACCACCAGGTGTTGCTCCACGCTCGACGCGGCGCCTGGTGGGACGCGAACAAAATCGGCCTCAGTCCACCGCCGCTGCAAACGCCGGAGGGTTGGTTGCTGATGTATCACGGGGTGCGGGCGACCGCCGGCGGATGCCTGTATCGCTTAGGTCTGGCACTCTTGGATCTGGAGGATCCGTGCCGAGTCTTGCGGCGCAGCGACGACTGGATTTTCGCGCCCGAGAAACCGCACGAGCGCCAAGGCGACGTCAACGGCGTCGTTTTTCCCTGCGGCTGGGTCTTGCACGAACCGTCTGGAACGCTTCGCCTCTATTATGGCTGCGCCGACACCTCGGTCGGCGTGGCCACCGGGCAACTGTCGGAGGTGCTCGATTATGTGCGCGAATGCCCCGAGCCGCCCACGCCGAAGCGCAGCGGCATGATGTACGAATAGCCTTCTCAGGATCGAATCGAATGACACGTGTTTTGAATGACGGCGAAATGCTGCTTGCCGGCCAATTATTCAGTCTGACTGACATCGTCAGTGCCGCGAGTCAAATCGTGGCCGCCAAGAAACAAGCCTTCACCGCGGCGCAAAACGAGCTGCGCGCCGCGGAAGCGGGTTTGCAGAAGGCCCAAGAAGATTTGGCGGCGTTTATTAAAGGCCAGCTTGGGGCCGGGAGTGCATGAAGCGGCCACATTTTTTCGGGGTTCGGGGTTTTAGGGTTTTAACACCTTTGGGAGTAAAGCATTCGCTTTTTCAATCATACTTCGCTGGCTGACGTGACCGACGCCGACGTCGACGTCTTTTTGGTATATGGAGACGACGAGGTCTGTTCTTTGCCGCTCTGCAGAACATTCGTAGCCAGGGGCCGGCTCTGGATGGATTGCGCGCCGGCAATGGACCGCAAGTACGTGGCCCCGGTGCCCGACGATGTACTCGTCTCTCGAAATGAAGAATGTTTGACGATGGGCCGTTACGGAGTCTTCGTGCCGGTGTCGAGTCGGCTGGGCCGGTTGGTGGCTGAATTGGTCGACTTGACCGAGCGAAAACGGCGTGCCGGGGCGGGCTGACGGCAACGACCAATCGACCTGTAAGCGACTTTAAGCGATTGCGCCTTGCTTTAGTCCGCGTGGCGCGTAGAATCAAGTTGTCAAACCAACTTCTGTTTCGGACGGACGGGTTTGACTCGGATGACTGGTTGAAGAGCAACCCGGCTATTGTCGGAGGGCTCGTAAAAACGTAAGCCGACGTGGTGGAATTACTCAGGTAATTCCGCCACGTCGGCTTTTTTTGTTTGATTGGAAAGCAAAGAAAGGACATGCCCTCAATGTGG
>DASVGM010000471.1:0-3246 GCA_036379555.1 Pirellulales bacterium
GACGAGTATTACGCTCGGCATGCCATGATGACCTGATCTCAAGAGTTTGTCCGTAGTCACCTGGAGGATGGCCTTCCCAGGCCGCCCCATCCGTCACACGCGCTCGCCACTGGACGGCCTGGGAAGGCCATCCTCCGGAAACGAAACACGGTTTTGGATAGAGTTTCGGAAAACTCGCCGTGGGACGGGCCGCCGGCCCGTCACTTGCTCCAGACGGCCCGGCGGGCCGCCCCACAGACACTCACTCCGGCGGCTGGCGCGGAAGCTGGCGCGGATAGGGCGGCGGATCGCTAGGCGGCAATGGCTCGCCCGATGCGGCCCAGTGCTCGCGCTCTTCTTCGCTGGCATAAAACCGCAGCCACGTTTCCGGCTCGCCGCCGGCATCCGCGCAGTCCCAATGCAAATATCGCTGGGGGCTTTCCAACTTTTTCTCCGGCGAAGGGAGAATGTCGCGGTAAATCAAACAGTAGAGCTGCCGATCGCTCAGATGGTCGGTAAAGTCGAGCACGATCCGCTTTTCAAACAGTTTGTGAATCGCTTGCCAGAGAGCCTCGCCGAGCGCCGCGTCGCTCAGCCGATCGGGATGCGCGATGGCCAGTTCAGGGTCGAACCATTGGGAAATGGGCACCACGGGCGCGCGTTCCCAGGCGAGCATGCTGGCCAGGTATTCGTTTTCAACCGAGGTTGGCATGTCTTGCACGTTCAAGCGGGCGATCGACTCGTCGAAAAACGGTTCGAGCTCGTCGCGCAGGCGGGCATTCAAGAGCAATTGATCGACTTCGGCAGGCCGGCTGGAAAGTGAATCTGACATTTTGTTGGTTTCACAAAGAAAGCGGCTTTCGGACAGCCCCAAGAATTGACTGTACCAGGCGCAATCCGGCCCGCAAGTAGCTAAAGCCTGAGACTTGAATAAATTTGCAAACAGCCGGTGTTGCGTCCGTTACGATCGTTCAGGTCGGTCGCCGCGCGGTCGAAAAAAACTTGCGAAAAAGCAAGCGGTTGCGCTGGTTTTTGAGACTCGCCGCCCCGGTTTTCGCTGCATTTTCGCGCATTCGCGCGCCCACGGCGGAAAAGCTCTTGCCGCCATCTAGCGACTTTATATGGTTATCACTGCGCGGGGGCGAGTCACTTTCTATGACGTTTTGTCATGGCGGGCATGGCTATCGCCGCGCGGGGGCGAATCGCGGCATGACGTTTTGTCATGGCAGGTTCGCAAACCTTCCGCGGCGCGCCCCGGTCGCGCGCATCCGTTTCTATTGAGGGCCGTAAATCGGCCAGGATTGAAGTTTCGTCAGGAGTCGTTTCGTGGAGCTTAATGCGATGCAAGGAAAGGTCAAAAAGCTGGTGATGGAAAAAGGGTTTGGATTTATCCAGGCCGATGACAGTAAGGACATTTTTTTTCACCACTCCTGCGTGAACGAAAAGCGGTTTGACGACCTCGTCGAGGGCCAAATGGTCGAGTATTCCATCGACGAAGACGGCTCAGCCCAGAAGGGGCCGCGCGCCGCCAGCGTGCGTCCTGTGGCGTAGGCCACTTGCTAGCAGGGCATCGTGCAAGATAAGGTAGATAAATGGGCAGCTTGGCAGGGAAGCTGCCTACGGTGGCGCGCGCATGCAGGCCGACGGTCTTTTGCCTTGCCTGCGGTGTGCGCGGTTCTATCGCACGATTTTACGCTAGTGAAGTTGGCTCAAAGCCGATGCTCGCATATTTGGTCATCCGCGAAGGCTCGAAATGGACCGACGTGTTCCGGCTTATTCCGGGGCAATCGGTGACGATCGGTCGCGCGCCCACCAACCAGGTGGTGCTCAAAGACGAACGCTGCAGTCGCTGCCACGCCGAACTGTTCACGTCTGATGGCGAATGGACGCTGCGCGACCTCGACAGCCGCAACGGCACCGCCGTCAGCGGCACGCTTATTCAGGGCGACCAGACGCTCAAGCCGGGCGACATCATCCGCATTGGCAATTGCCAACTGGCCTTCGTGCACGACCTTTCGCAGGCCTTTCCCGAGGGCGGCAGTCCGCTGCGCTCAGCGGATGAGATCACCCTGCGCGGCATGGCGGCCTCAGGGACGGATGACGCCAATGTCTTGGAGGACCAAGAACCGGCGGAGATCACGCACCGTCGCGGGCAAACGCGCTTCCTCGATCCGCAAGAGACCGATGAAGAAGACAAGGGCGTGTCGAAGGTTGGCCGCGCCGCCGCGAAGCTTTGCCGGCTGGCGTTCGAATTGGCCAAAGCGCCCGATTCGGTCTCGATGGCCAAGCTCGCTTTGGCGGGGCTTTTTGAGGGAACGCAGATGGACGCCAGCGGCCTGTTGTTGCTGCGCCGCGGCGCCAGCGGCGAACCGAGCGCCGCCGATCTGGAGCTCATCGCCTCGCGCACCGAAACCGACCGGCCTTATCACCGCGTCTCGCCGTTTTTGGCCGCGACCGTGTTGCGCGAGAGCGAAGCCGTGCTCGGCCGCAACGTCATGGGCGACAGCACGCTGGGCACGCGCGACAGCAAAGGCGACTTGTTCGTGACCAGCGTCATTTGCGCGCCGATTCGCCGCGGCAAAAAAGTGTTCGGCTTGATTCACCTTTATTCGACCGCGCCCAATCGTCTGCCCGACCCCGACGACCTGGAATTTACGCTGGCGGTGGCCGATACGGTGGCGGTGGCCTTGCAAAACCTCAGCCGCCGCCAGGAACTGGCCGAGAACCTGAACCAGATTCGCGACGAAAACCTGCAGTTGCGCGAACGGCTCGGCGTGCAGAGCGAGATTATCGGCAAGAGCAAGGCCATGGCCCGTGTCACCGAAGAGATCGCCCGCGCCGCTCCCACCAGCGCCACCGTGCTGATTCGCGGCGAAAGCGGCGTGGGCAAAGAATTGGTGGCGCGGGCCGTGCATTTTTCCAGCCCGCGGCGCAAAGGCGCCTTTGTCTGCCTCAACTGCGCGGCGCTGGCCGAGAGTTTGCTGGAGAGCGAACTTTTCGGCCATGAGCGCGGGGCGTTCACCGGCGCGGTGGCGCGCAAAATCGGCAAGTTCGAGGCCTCGCATCAAGGCACGCTGATGCTCGACGAGATCGGCGAGATGAGCCCCACGATTCAAGCCAAGTTTTTGCGTGTGCTGGAAGGGCATCCGTTTGAGCGCGTGGGCGGCAGCGAGCCGGTGAAGGTGGACGTGCGCGTCATCGCCGCCACCAACCGCGACCTGGAAAAAGACGTGACCGAAGGGCGTTTTCGCCGCGATCTGTACTTTC
>DASVGM010000472.1:0-4934 GCA_036379555.1 Pirellulales bacterium
CGTACCGCCGCCCGTTGACATTCTTTACGAATCGGCCTCCTGCCTTGTGGTGTTAAAACCGGCCGGCTTGGCGACACAAGCGCCGCCCCAGTTCGATAGCCTGGAGCGTCGCTTGCGCGCGTGGTTGGCCGCCTGCCATCCGGAGCGGAGTTTTGTCTATCTTGGTGTGCCGCACCGGCTCGACCGGCCGGTGTCGGGCGCCCTTGTTTTTGCCACGCGGCGGCGCGGGGCGTTCAAATTGTCGCGGCAGTTTGAGCGGCGCGAAGTGCGCAAGCTTTATTGGGCGCGCGTGGCGGGCGCCGTCGAGCCAAGTGAGGGTGAGTGGATCGATTACATGCGAAAGATTTACGGCCACCCTCGCGCTGAAATCGTGCCGGCCGACCATGCCGGCGCTCAGCGCGCCGAACTGTATTACCGCACGATCGAACGCAGTGCCGCATATTCCTGGCTGGAAGTGGAACTGCGCACCGGCCGTACGCACCAAATTCGCGTGCAAGCGGCCTCGCGGGGCCATCCGGTGGTCGGCGATGCTTTCTATGGCAGCGATATGCTCTTCGGAGAACAACATGCCGACGAGCGTTTACGCGCCATCGCCCTGCACGCGCGCAGCCTGTCGTTCATCGACCCGGCCGGCAACCAGCCCGTGACGGTCGAAGCGCCAACGTCGGCGGATTGGCAGGTGGTGTGAACCGCTCACTCGTTGGTATGCAGATTGTGCTCACTGCGCCGCTGGTTGCGTCGTTCGAGCACGTCGAGCACCTGGCGCTCGAGCTTGAGGAACTGCTTCAGTTCGTCGATCCATTGGCAAAGGTTTACCAACAAGGGAGCGTCGACTTTGATGCGGTTGCCCGCGACGCTGGCAAAAGCCTGCCGTAAAGGCGCCGCGTCGTGCAGGCCCATGACCACGCGGACGCAGTCGTGCGTCAAACACAGGCCGGCGGCCGACGGCGACAGTTCCAGCTTGTAATCGAACACCAGCACCTGCCGGCCATGTCCTTGCAAATAGCGCTCGCCATCGCGCCAGATCGTGTTCAGATCGCGCTTGCACAGCGGCGCCGACCAAATGACGTGATACCTGCGGCCGTCAGGGCCAAGGTCTTGCATGAAGTACTGCGGATAGTGCTCGTCATCCAAAAACTCGGGTTGCCAGGCGTTTTCTTCCCAGCTCCAAGTGATGGCCGGCACGTCGTCCACACGCAGCGCTTGCAGACACAGCAACACGTCTTCGACGTTGTGTTCCGTATCTTCCAGGTGCTCGCGCAGCGACATAGCCGCTCCCTGGCCGTCGATGATGGTCGCAGGCAGAGCTTCCAGCCCAAGGCGTTGGTATGCCATTTGTGACTCCATCGGGAAGTTTGTGAAAGGCGATCTGAAAACTGGGTCGTGGGGCGGGCCGCCGGCCCGTCTGGAAACAAATGACGGCTCGGCGAGCCGCCCCACGATACGCCGTCGCGGCGACATCCGGGCTACGCCGACTGCTCAAGCTGGTTGACCTGACTCAGTTTGTTGTAGAGCGTTTTGAGGCTGATGCCAAGCTCGTCGGCGGCTTTGGGCTTGTTGCCGCCAAATCGGTCGAGCGTCTGCGAGATGACTTGGATTTCAATTTCACGTAGCGTTTGCGAGGAGCCAATCTTGAAGTGCGGCCCGCGCAGCCGCCGGCTGCCAAAGCGGCTGGGCAGGTGCTCGGCGCCGATGGGCGGCTCGTCGCACAGAATGGCCGCGTGTTCGATCACGTTGGCCAACTCGCGCACGTTGCCCGGCCAGTCGTGCCGCCGCAGGCTTTCAATCGCCTCCGGCGTGAAGGCGTCGTCGTCGCTGCGCAGCGCGGGTCGAAAACGGCGCAGCAAGTGCCGAGCGAGCGTGGGAATGTCGTCTGCGCGCTCGCGCAAACTTGGCAGCCGAATTTCAAACGTGTTGATGCGAAACATCAAGTCTTCACGAAAATCGTCCTCGGCCACCATTTCGTCCAGGTCGCGGTGCGTGGCGCACACCACGCGCACATCGACGGTGAACGATTCATTGTCGCCCACGCGGCGGATTTCGCCCGACTCCAACACGCGCAGCAATTTGGCCTGCATCGCTTTGGGCAACTCGCCGATTTCATCCAGAAAAATCGTGCCGCCGCCGGCCACCTCGAACAGACCCACGCGGTGTTCGTCAGCGCCGGTAAAGGCGCCGCGACGATGGCCGAACAGTTCGCTCTCAATCAAGCTTTCGGGCAACGCCCCGCAATTGATGGCCACGAACGGCATTTCAGCCCTCGTGCTTTGATCGTGAATGGCCCGCGCCACCAGCTCTTTGCCGGTGCCGGTTTCACCCAGCACCAGCACGGTGGATTCGGTCGGGGCGACTTTGGCGATGAGCGCGCGCACGCGCTCCATCGAGGGTGAATCGCCAATCAGGTTCGACTTGCCTTCGACCTCTTCCAACCGCCGTTTGAGCGCCCGATATTTATTCGTCAGCTCGCGCTTTTCGGCCACCCGCGACAGTAACCTTTCCAACTCGATCAGCTTGCAGGGCTTGGTCAGATAATCGAACGCGCCTTGCCGCAACGCGGCCACCGCGGTGTCGAGCGAAGATTTGCCGGTCAGCACAATCGCCTCGGTATCGGGCGAAAGCCGCTTGGCATGAGCGATGACTTCAATGCCCGAAAGCTTGGGCATGTCGAGATCGACCAGGATGCAATCATAGGTGTTGCGTTCCAGCGCGGCGACGGCCACAGCGCCGTCGGGGCAGACGGTCACCTCGTGTCCCATGCGCGGCAGCTCGATGCTCATCAAGGATTGCAACGAAGCTTCATCATCGGCGAAGAGCAGTTTCAGTCGTTTAAGCGGCTTGGTAGCGATACGATTTCTCCTTTCTAACCGTGACGGTCAGATCTGGCGGCAGCCGCACGCGAAATGTCGAACCTCGCCCCGGCCCATCGCTATGAACGCCGATGCCGTCTTGGAGGTCGGCCACGATGTGGGGCGGAGTGTACCAACGCGGCGCGGAACGAAGCAAGGTCAAACGGTTCGGCCCATTCGACCGGGATTCAACCGAAAACCGAGTGAAAACCCCACGTAATCGCCAAGAATCGCTTCGTCGGGCAATTGAAGCTGCCGACAAAGTTGGATCGATGACCAATTTGTCGTAACCCCCCGACTGCATCAACCGGACAGCTATCAAGGCCCCGACTTCAGGGAGTTGAAAGCAGCTCATCCCACGACTTAGCCGTTAGAATGGCCTCCGCCATACGCTCCAAGCGTTCCACATCCTGAATCGAAGTGAGCGCCGACTCGACGGTTGACTCTGGAGAACCGAAGAGCTTTCGCCCCTGTTTCATCAGAACGCGATGGCTGTTCTTGACACAGCCTTCTTCCACCGCCATGTCGTAGGCCGTTGATTCATGCATGACTCGAACTCCTTCGTAAATGCTCGCCAAATCCTCTTTCTTAACTCGTAAACCCGTAAGAATGAACGCCGCCGTCATCAACCGCACCGCTTGTGGGCGCTCGCATTCCTGAAGCAACCGTCGATCAATCTCCTGCACGACCTTGCCTAAGGCTTCCGCCAGCGGTATGTCTTGTGGCATGTGGCAGAGCGTCGCCAGCGGCAACAGCCCCAAACCGCCGCGCAGGAACGCTTCGACGGATTGTTGCCACATGCGAACAATATCATATTCAAATTCTACTCGCTTGCCGCCGCTGGTGTAAGCCAGTCGCCCGGTCAATTGGTCGCCATCGGCTTTCGGCCGCAGCAAAACGAGCACCGACCGCACCGGCACGTGGAAGCGCAAATAAAAGGCGGCATTGTACAGATGCAACCGGGCCGGCATGTCCCGCGGCAGGCCGAACGCCGCGGCGCAATCTTCGGGATGAAGCGAAAGAATTTCCTTGAGTGTGGCATCAAATGGAAAAGGCATCGCGGCACCACGAGATGAGTTGGTCTGACTGCCTGCCGCAAATCACGGCCGATCGTGACCGCCACCGGCGTTCGGCATTGCCGGCATTGTACCGCACAATCGCGAGGGTGTCGTCGGCTCCAGGGCAGACGGTTCCGTTTGTGCAAATTGCACATGTTGAAGGGGCCGCCATTTCGGCACTGGCAGACACGCAGGGTGCGCCGGGCCTGGCGGATGATGTGAGCGGCCACGAGGGCCGCTACCATTTGCGGCTGCCTTCAGGCCGCGCGCAGCTCTACTTCAACGCGCTGCCCGATGGATTTGTCTACCCCGATCCACAGATCGTCAAGCGGCTGGAACTCCTGGCGGGGCAAGACGCCATTGAGAATTTGGACTTCACCATGTACAGGAATGCGGACGAAGCCAAGCGCGCCGGCGAAGCGAAGCCGCCCGAATAGCCCGCGTCGGCCAAGCGACTTGCGCCGGACGCGGGCCGCGCACCGAGCGCATGATTGACCGCTAGAACGCGTTATCGCGACAACCTCCGCCGCCTCCCAACCCTCAAAAGGAGCCGAAACATGAACTAAAAAACGGTGGCGTCATCAAGCCCGACGCACTTGACATTCATCGTTGGATATCCACCGGCGTGCAGCCAGTGGTGGCGGAGCGGAACAAATCTCACGTCAAACCGTTCACGGATTCCTGTGTGGAACACCCGCCGAATCATTCGCTCAACCGAGGCAAGCTCGGTCGGGACGAGGGGCTGGAGGGCCGAGCGCCTTTAGCCGTCAATCACCGATCGCCGGGCACAAGGCCCGGACGTGGCGAGCCGCGCAGCCGTCGCGCGCAACGCCCGCGACGGCGCAGACTCGACGCCTACTCCACAAGTCCGCCGCTTGATGGGCCTTTTGCCCGTGGCTGGCACGATTGACACGCTAAACCGTCGCCTGCGGCCAAAACATCGTCTCCGCCGGGTTCATCGTCTTTCTTGCACCGTCGCCGTGGCTCGCGAAAAACCAGATGGGGGGTGATCCGCAGCGCGCTGCGGATC
>DASVGM010000473.1:0-5450 GCA_036379555.1 Pirellulales bacterium
ATCGTGAATTCATGGTGGGCAATGCCCACCCTACAGGTCTGCAAGCGGTTTTCGGCTAGCCTCTATGCCATTCGTGCCAGGGAGGTCAGGGCGGCCGGCACAGTTGCAATTGTCACGCCCGCCAAATACGCTGGTAATGAATTCTTGTCGGGGGCGGTTGTTTTTTTCTGAGGAAAGCTGGAACTATGCGCGCTCGGACCAGCACAAGGCGCTTTGGGTGCTTTATCGCCATGTTGTTGTCACCGGTGGCGATATGCGCCGCCGCTCCGCCCGGCGCGGCCGAAACGGTCTTTGACCCCAACGTGCTCGACCAGGAGTTTGCCGCGGTCGTGCGTGACAATCCCACGTTGCAGGGCGCCTGGATTGGCGTCGAATATACGCCCAATGTTGACGAGGCTTTGCCGGGCACGTTCACCATTCGCCGCGTGCTCGACGCCGATCGCGCCGCGGCACAGCGCAGCGCGATCGACCGTCTGGTGCGGTCCTGGTTGGCCGGTGCGAACTATCTCATTGAAGGGTCGGCCGATCGCGTCTATCCCTTCTTCCGTTTGCTGAACGAATTGGAATTGGCGTTGGAGACGGATCCGCTGTTGAGCGGCTGCCAGATTACCGGCGGCTATTATGCGGCCGATCCCAACGATCCGACCGGGCTTAACCTGGTTCTTCGCGGCCGCATCGCGCGAGACGAGCAATACGAGCAAATCGAACGAGTTTGCGGCGCGTTGATGCGGCGCAATCGGGCTTGGCTCAAACGCGGCGCCGGGCAACCGCTTGCGCCCGGCGGCGTCATCCCGCTGGCGATTGTACCCAAGACGAACGGCATGACGGCGCGCGGTACACCAGAGTTATCCGTTGTGGAACCATCGGAAGGCAACGGTCGCTGGTTTTATGCGGCTGGCCTGCGCCAATTTTGGCGGCTGGACTATGCGGGCGCCGCTCGGTCGTTTCATCAAGCCACGTTGGAATGGCCGCGCAAGCTGGAATATCACTACTGGTGGATCGCCGCCGATCTGGCCCGCGGCCAGCCGCGGCTTGCCCGGCGGCGCATCGATATGGTGGTGCGCCGCTTCCGCGCGGAAGACTTCGACCATCAAACGCCGGAATACCGCGCCGTCATCCGCTCACTGGAGCGCGTGCAAGGCCCGCTGCGGCAATCCCTGCAGCGGCTGGAGACGGAAGCCCTCGTCGGCAACTCGCAACTTGGCGCGAATTATTGAGGCCAGGGAGGAATTTGCCGGCCCATTTCGGGCTACGGTACTCCGGGAATTGACCGTCACGCGGCGTTAGTCTTCTTCCGGCGAATAGCTGAGCACGTAATCATCAAAACGAATTTCGCGCTCGTCGGTTGGCACAACATCGAAAACACGGCCCACCATCTGCCGGAATTGCTCCGGCATGACTCGATAGTAGTTGTGTTTGCCTTCACGCCGCGAATCGACCAATTCAGCGCTCTTCAAAAGGGCCAGATGATGGCTGACCGCCGGCTGGCTTTGCCCCAGAATCTCGCACAACGCGCGGACGTGCAGTTCGTCGCTATGGGAAAGGTAAAACAAGATTCGCAGCCGCGTCTCGTCAGAGAGCAGCTTAAAGGTTGAAGCCAGGTCGTCGATGACCGCTTCAGAAACGTCGGGCAGAGTGGCCGTCGCGCCGTCCTCGCCGTGATATGCAGTCGCTTTGATCATGTTCTCCTCCTAATCTCAAAAAGGGTCGCGGAGCTTCCCCTGCCGACCGCACCTGCGACTTCCGTCACCAACGCGGCCCAATACAACGCCTTTTACGATCACTCATCTCCGACGTCGGCCGCGAACCTTCGTTGCCAAACGTCATAGCCCGACCGTGAAAGCCAAGGCGGGAGAATTGAGCTTCAATGTTTACGCCGAACGCACTTTTTCCGAACGAATTCGAGGAAATGATTCAGCCCTACGACACCAAAGAGAACCGTGAAATCGGTCGATCTTCGCTCTTCAGTCGATGCCGCGAAGCTGAACGTGATTGACAGATTATAGCCGACCTCGGCGAGTATTGGAAGGCTTTGTCAGGCGGGATCTTGTGCTTTATTCTTGGGCCGAACGGACAAGCCCGGATGATTCATCGGCCCGTAGCCGACTTCGTGAGAAGTCGGGGCGTCGCAGCAGGTTGCGGCCAGAATTCTTACGAATTCTGCCAGGCAGTGCGCGCCGCCCTTACCGGGGCCGGTGAATAATCCGAGCGAGAACGATAATGATAGGGACCGGCCTCCGTACCATTGCGTGAAGCGGACGCGAACGTCATTTCATTTCGCGCCGCATGCGGTATAATGACCACATACAAGCCGGACGCGGACTGATAAAACATGACGCTGACAGAAGAATTCCATCGACGGCGGGCTGAGCGTCTTACGCGCCGCTGGTTCTTACGCGATTGCGGCGTGGGGCTCGCCGGCATTGCCACTCACGCGCTGCTGAACTCGGAAATAAAAGCGGCGGCAGCTTCGCGAAACCCACTCGCGCCCCGCGCACCACACTATGCCGCCAAGGCAAAACGTGTGATTTTCTTGTTTCAAGCCGGCGCTCCAAGCCAGTTGGAACTGTTCGATAACAAGCCGGAACTAACCGCGCACAACGGGCAACTTCCGCCCGCCGAATTGCTGAAAGGCTACCGCGCGGCGTTCATTAACCCAAACTCCGCGCTGCTGGGGCCGAAATTCAAGTTTGCCAAATACGGTCAATGCGGCATGGAGTTGAGCGAAGTGCTGCCGCATACCGCCAAGATCGTTGACGATTTATGCCTGATTCGCACACTGCACACCGAGGCCGTCAATCATGCCCCGGCGCAGATCATGATGAACTCCGGATCGCAACAATTCGGCAGACCCAGCTTCGGTTCGTGGACGCTGTACGGCCTGGGCAGCGAGGCGGAAGACTTGCCCGGTTTTGTGGTGCTGACCAGCGCCAAAGGCACCAGCGGCGGCGCGAGCAACTACGGTTGCGGCTTCTTGCCGACGATTTACGGCGGCACGCCCTTTCGCAGTGCGGGCGATCCTGTGCTTTATTTATCCAATCCGCCGGGTATCGACTCTGAAACACAACGCGCCTCGCTCGACGCTTTAACCCGCTTGAACGAGCAGTCGCTGGCGGCCGATTTCGATCCTGATACGGCGGCACGCATTCAAAGCTATGAAATGGCTTATCGCTTGCAGACCAGCGCGCCGGAATTGATGGATCTGACGCGCGAGCGTCAAGAAACGCTCGATCGTTACGGCATTAAATCGCCTACGGACGCGGGCTTCGCGCGGAACTGCCTGTTGGCCCGACGCCTGGCGGAGCGCGGCGTGCGTTTCGTGCAACTCTTTCATGAGGCCTGGGACCAGCACGGCAACCTGACAAACGGCGTCAAACAAAACGCGCATGACACCGATCAGGCCAGCGCCGCGCTGGTTGGCGATTTGAAAGAGCGCGGGCTGCTGGAAGATACGCTGGTGATTTGGGGCGGCGAATTCGGCCGCACGCCGATGGTGCAGGGAGGCAACGACGGCCGCGATCATCACAACCGGTCGTTCTGCTATTGGTTAGCCGGCGGCGGCGTGAAGCCGGGCCACGTGCATGGACAAACCGACGACTTGGGCTTCAACGTCGCCAGCGATCCGGTTCATGTTCACGATCTGCACGCCACGCTGTTGCACCTGCTGGGCTTCGACCACACGCGGCTCACCTACCGTTTTCAAGGCCGCGATTACCGGTTGACCGACGTGCAGGGCCGTGTGGTGAAAGAGATTCTCGCTTAGAGTTTACCGCCGGAAGGGCAGCACGGCGGGCGCGGGCGACTGCGCGGAACCGCCGCCAGCGGCGGATGACTGCGGTTCGGTCGGCCAGGAGGCGATTCCTTCGGAGTAACGCGGCCGGTATGTCGGAGGCCCGGCCACCGGCGCCCGATTGCGCGTCGGCGCCGCGTTTTCCAGCGGTACTTCGACGGTCGCGGGTAGAGCGGCCAACATCCGCGCCGGTTCGTCGGGCGCGCCTTCCGCGCTCAGCGATTCAATCCATTCGCGCGCTTCACTCAACGAAGGGTCGTCGGCCAGGGCGAGTTGGAAGTGCCGCAGGGCCACGTCGTCTTTGCCCCGCTTGCTCAACAGGCAGCCAAGATTGTAATGCGCGATCGCCGGGCCGTGGGCGTCCGTCAATTGCGCCAACGCCTCGTCCACGCGGTTTTGATCGACTAAAACCATCGCGACGTTGTTGCGATACAGCACGCGATCCGGTTCAAGCTGAATGGCGCGCTTGAGCGCCACGACCCCATCGTCATAGCGGTGTTGGCGGGCCAGGCACAGGCCCAGATCGTTATACGCCGTGGGGTCGGAGGGATGGTGCTGAGTCGCCTCCACGTAGTTTTGAACCGCCCGATCAAGCTGCCCTTGCCGGTCGAAGTGCCGGCCCAGCGCCACCAAGGCGCCTAAATGATGCGGTTCCATCTCCAGGGCCTGATGGTACATGCGCCGGGCGGATTCGCCGTCGCCATTTTGTTCAAAACTATCGCCGAGGGCCACGTAGTCGGCGGCGGTCGTGGGCACCACGCCATTGGCTAGTGAGGTCGGGTCATTTTTGAGGGCTTCTTTCTTCTTGCCTCCGGAGAAGGCATGGGAAACCGATTTGCCCAACTTCGATTCGCTAATGGCGTTAGCCATGTGCTTGATCGGGCCGGGCTTGGCCGCTCCCAGGGGCGTTTCCGGGGAGGAACTGCGAAACATGGGGAAGCCGGCGCAACCCAGCGAGGCAAGGCAAACAAGAATAGCCTGGCTATAAGCCAAAAACCTTTTTGGATACACGTCACGTCTCCGGCGAAGAATCGCGTTTCACCTTTAATCCCGTCGTCGGCGCCGCCGCGGCCCCGCATTTTCATATCGCTTTAGAATCCGCCGCCGCCGCCGCTGGCTCCGCCGCCGCCACTGGCGCCGCCACCACCACCACCACCGCCACCGCTCATGCCCGTCGACGAATTGGCGGAAGGCAAGCGCGGATCGGGCGTGGTTTGGTTGAAGCGTGTTCCAATCGTATTGACGTATTCGGCCGATGCCGTGGACGGTCGATTGCTGGTCACCGCGACAAGTGGTCCGGCGCTAAACGGATGCAGTCGAGTGACCAGCGCCCGCACCGAATGGTTGCGCGCGGCGGTTTCGTCCGCGTCACGCGCCTGCAAGACAAACACCGTGCGGTGTTCGGGCGGCGAAATGGCCAGGATCTCGCGCACTTTGAGTTCGCCGGCTTCGTTGAGCAAGCCGGTATCGGCGTCAAAATGATCGTCGCCCAGCGTGTTTTGAGTTCGCCAGCCGTTACTAATCATGATGGCGAAAGGGGAGCGCACCGCCACGCGATCCGGTTCTAAAAAGGGCGCCGGCCAGCAGCGGTTTCTGCGCGCGTCCTGCCTGAGCCGGTGAAACCATTCGGCCGGGCACACCGCCGGCGACATCACCAAAA
>DASVGM010000474.1:0-3485 GCA_036379555.1 Pirellulales bacterium
CATGAGCGACCAAAGACGATAGCCGTGATCGAATCGGCCCGCTTGATGCTCCTCCACAAGCTGGCGAACCGCCTCGGGCCGAAAGTAACCGCGGCCCAGCGAGCGCTCGTCGAGCAATACGTCCCGCGCGAAATCCCGCAGGTCATGCCGAAACCAGTGCGCCAAGGGAACACCGAAGCCCATTTTCGCGCGGCGGCGAACGGATCGCGGCAACAAATCGGCGAACGTCTCGGTCAAAATCCGCTTGCCGCGGCCGCGACGGTATTTCAGGTCGATGGGCAACGCCGCCGCCAACTCGACCACCTGCTGATCGAGAAACGGCTGCCGGCATTCCAAGCTGTTGGCCATTGAGGCGATGTCCACCTTCGTCATCAGGTCGCACGGCAGATACGTGACCAGATCGGCCAGGCTGGCCGCCGTGATCGGATCGCGTCCGCGGCTACGCGCGAAGGCGGCCGCTAAAAAATCAAACGGGTCCGACTCGGGCAAGCTCGCGATAAACCCCTCGTCGTACAATTCGGCCCGCCGTGCCTCATTAAAAATGGAAACCCAATCAAAGTAGCGCCGCTCGGGCGAACGGTTGAGCGCGCCCGCCAGCCGCTTGAATTGCCGCGAATAGGACTTCTGCCGCCGGCCGCTCGGCAACCGCTGCCAAAACCGGCCGGCCAGCGTGCTCCTCAAGCCGCGCGGCAGGCGATCGAACCACGCGCCGATTTGCACGGCTCGGTAACGCGGGTAGCCGGCGAAAAGCTCGTCGCCGCCGTCGCCGGTGAGCGCCACCGTCACGTGCGCGCGCGTCAGCTTCGACACGTAATAAGTCGGCACCGCGGAGCTATCGGCGAAAGGTTCGTCGAAATGCCACACCAGCTTGGGCAAAACCGACACGCCGTCCGGCTCAACGCGAAACTCTTCATGCAGGGTGCCAAGCCGCGCCGCCACCTCGCGGGCGTAACTCGTCTCGTCAAACTCGGCCACCGGAAAGCCGATCGAAAAAGTCCGCACTTTCTCGCCGCTGAGTTTGGTCATCAGGCCGACGACGATCGACGAGTCGATTCCGCCGGAAAGAAACGCACCCAGCGGCACGTCGCTTTGCAACCGTTTCTCGACGGCGGCAGTGAGCGTTTCGCGCAGCGCGGCGCGGTAATAGGCCGCGGGCTTTTTGATTTCCAACGTAAAATCAGGTTGCCAATAAGCTTCCACGCTGAGCCGCCGGTCGCGGTAGACGGCCACGTGCCCCGGCGGCAGCTTGCGAAAACCGCGCAAGATGGTGTTGGGATGCGGCACGTATTGATACGCCAGATATTCATCGAGCGCGCTGGGATCGATTTCACGCGGCAGACCGGGCACTTCGAGCAAGCTCTTCAGTTCGCTGGCGAACAAGAGCCGCTCGGCCTCATGACGATAGACCAGCGGCTTTTTGCCGAGCCGATCGCGGGCCAGCACAAGCTGCCGCTGGCGCGCATCCCAGATGGCGATGGCGAACATGCCTTCGATGTGCTTGACGAAATCGGCGCCTTCGTCTTCGTACAAATGCACCAGCGTTTCGGTATCGCCCGCGGTGCGGAAACGATGGCCCGAACCCTCCAAGCGCTTGCGGAGCGTGCGGTAGTTGTAAATCTCCCCATTGAAGACAACCCACACGCTGCCGTCTTCGTTGGAGAGCGGCTGATTGCCGCCGGCCAGGTCGATGATCGACAAACGGCGAAAGCCCAAAGCCGCCCCGGCAATGCCGCCCGGATAATGGTGAGCCGCCGTCTGGCTGACGTAGGTTCCCCGATCGTCAGGCCCGCGGTGCGCCAGCACGTCGGTCATGCGCGTCAGCGTGGCGGGGTCGATTGGTTCGCCCGCGTCGGTCCAAACAGCTCCGGTGATTCCGCACATGACGTTCCAGTATAACCTGTTGCTTGCCGTGCGGCAGCCGAAAGCGTAAGCTGATGGCAATCTTAATCGGCCCTCTAAAACCGGAGGCGGCAATGCCAGCCCGTGTGAAGTGTCCGGCGTGTCAGACGACCTTGGGTGTGGCCAGCTCGAAGTTGGCGCGCGAGGATATTGACGGAGTCGGCTTTGCGGTACCCGCCGCCGACGTGCTGGCGCTGTTGCGCGGCAAGGGCATTTCGCTCGCTCCGGCCGGGCCAGCCGCCAAGCTCGACGGCCCCGCTCTGGCGCGGCGCGTCACGCCCGCGGTGGCGATGATTAAGGTTACGGTGGGACCGGGCGGATACGGCGCGGCCAACCGCCTGGTGCTCGATTTTTCGGGTGTGGTGACGACGAGCGGCCTGCCGCGAACGGTTGGCCGCATGCAAATGCCCGGCGTTCCCAACACCGAATCCGACCGCGGAAAGCTGTTGCTGACCGAACGTGGCGAAGTGCTCGACCTGACTGGCGGCAACGTGCAGCTTCCTTATTTGTTGGGGCCGGTGGGGGCGTTGGCCATCGAAGCGCTCCCGGCCGATGGCCGGCGCACCTGGCAAACTCGCCGCACGACGGCTTTGACCCAAATCACCGGGCAGCAGCAAAACGGCCCGTTCGCGATGCACTTCCGCCGCCGCGGCCGTAACCCCTTCGGCCAGAGCCCGACGCAGGTCACCGTAACTCCCGCCATCGAAACGTGCGACTATGAATTGAGCGGCGCCAGTGGCGACACGGCCACGATCGTCAAGCGTTATACGTTCCAAACGCTCGACGCGGCCGGGGCGCCGCCGACGGCCAAAGTGACTGGCGAGGGGACGATCGTATTTAATCGCACTCAGGGCTTCGCCGAAAAGTTGGACTACAAGGCCACCATGCTGCGCAGCGCGAGCAACGTCAGTGTCACGGTGCCGCTGACGATGGAATGGCATCGCCTTTCACAGGCCGAGATCAATCAACGGAACGCTCAGGCCAAAGCCAACCAAAACGCGGCTCAGGCCCAGCAGCAGGCGGCTGCCAAGGCCGCCGCTGGCCAGACCGTCACTGTCGTCGTCCAAGGAGCGCCGGCCACTGCGTCGAACGTCATTGTCGAGCGGCTCAGAAAACTGCCCGGCGTGACAAACGATAGGTCGCACGGCGTCAATTCGCTGACCACGATCACGATCGGCCCGGTGAGCGACTTCAAGGCCGTGGTGGCGGCGCTGAAGGACTTTGGCGTCGTTACGAACGTCGATGAGGCGACGAGGACGATCACCGTGCGCGCCAATGCGGCCAAGCTGCAGAAGCTCGCGAACATGGGCGAAGATACCGCGTTTGCCGGCGACTCGACGGGTGGGGGCGCCAAACGCACGATCGACGGCAACTCCCTGCTTTACGGGCTGGAGTGCGGTTTCGGCGAGTGGTTCCACGAGCAATGCTTGAAGGACATCACGCCGATCTTTTCGCCCGCTCAGGAGCCAGCGAAGCCGGGCGGCGCCGTGGCCCGTGCGGGCTACGCGGTGGGGGCGGTCAACGTCCATGCGGGATCGTACATCAACGCCATTCAGTTGGTCTTCATGCGCGTGAAAGACAACGGC
>DASVGM010000475.1:0-3747 GCA_036379555.1 Pirellulales bacterium
AAAACACGATCGAACGCGCGTCGAACACCGGCCCTTCGACACAGGTGCGATGGTAGTCCCAGCCGCCGGCGACGTCGCGCCCCCGCGCGACGCACGTAAAACAGACGCCAATGCCGCAGGCCATCGGCGTTTCCAACGATACCTGACAGCGTACGCCGTATCGCGCTGTCATTTCGGCCACCGCCGCCATCATCGGCTCCGGCCCGCAACATGCCACGCGACAACCGGCGAAATCGGCTTCGCCGCGCAGCAAGTCATCGAGAATCGCCGTGACGAACCCCGGTTTGCCCGCGGTGCCGTCATCCGTGCTGATTTGCACGTCCGCGCCGGCGTGAGCAAAATCATCAAGCCCTGCCAGATAGGCCCGCGAACGGGCGCCGTAGCAGAGCGTCACGCGTTCGATCGCCGGGGCCGGCCGTGGGGGCGAGCCATAGACGCGGCCGCCGCGCGCTTCGCGCGCGAGCGCCACGAACGGCGTTTGGCCAATGCCCCCCGCGACCAAGATCAAATGCCGCGCGGGTTCCGCGCTAAAACCGTTGCCCAGCGGACCCCAAACCTCAAGCTGCTGGCCGCGACCAAACGCGGCGAGTTTGCCGGTGAGCTTACCGCTGACCAGATAAACCAGGTCGATGCCGTTGGGGCGGCCGGCGCCGTCGAGTACCGTGTCGTACAAGGCCAGCGGGCGGCCCAGGAGCGGGTCGTCGCCGCCGGCCAGACGCAACATGACAAACTGGCCCGGCACAACTCGCGCGGCAATCTCCGGGCAACGGAAGCGCACGCGGAACGTGTCCTTGGCGAGCGGCACGTTTTCTTCCACCGTCACCGCGCCAAACCACGCCCGGTCGGCAAACCACGTCTGGCGCGCTAGGACCGCATTCATCGCCGTTTGCCCGCCGCCTTTGGATTGGATTTTCGACCTTTCGGCTTGGCGCGGGGCTGGCCCTTCACTGTCCGCCGCGAACCGCGCAAGGCGGCCAATTCGTCTCGGCGCAGCGGACGCCACTCGCCGGGCGCGATGTCTTTCAATCGCAGAGGACCGATGGCCACGCGCTTCAGCCGCAGCACCTTGTGCCCCACGTTCGCCAACATGCGGCGTATTTCGCGATTGCGGCCTTCCGCCAGCACGATCTCCAGCAGCGTGCTTTGCGGCAACTCTTTGCGCACTTTGACGCCGGCGGCGCGGGCCACGCCTTCGGCCAGATGCACGCCGCGGCGGAGCGAGTCGAGAACCTCGGCCGACGGCTTGCCCGCGACCAGCGCGTGATAGGTTTTTTCCACGCCATACCTGGGGTGCGTCAGCCGGTTGGCCAATTCGCCGTCGTTGGTCACCAGCATCAGACCTTCGCTGGAGAGATCGAGGCGGCCGACGGTGAACAGCCGCTCTTTGGTCGCCGGCAAGAGGTCGATCACGCGCGGCCTGCCCGAGGGGTCAAAATTCGTTGAAACGATGCCCGCCGGCTTATTCACCAGATAATATGCGCGGCGCGTGGCTTTCAGCGGCGTCCCGTCGACGCGCACCTCTTGACGATCGGCATCGACGCACGTGCCGAGTTTGCGGACGGTATGGCGATCGACTTCGACGCGGCCGGCGAGAATCAGTTCTTCGCACCGCCGGCGGCTGCCAATGCCAGCCGCCGCCATCACCTTTTGCAGACGCTCGGGGCCTGCCTGTGCATGTTCTGCGTGCGCGCGGTCTGCCGAACCGCGCGCTCCGGCCCGTCGCTCGGTCGGCAATCCGGATTTGAAGCGTTCGTTTCTTTGCGGGCGAGGCGGCATACTTACTTCATTGTTGGATTGGCTTGCCCGTAGGGTGGGCATTGCCCACCATCGCCGCGCGTGGCGGCAATCATGAACGGGACGGCATTTGGCGCTTGCGGCTTGCAGAACGCATGACGGGTAACGTCCACACTACTTGGCTGAAACTGGATTGCTGATTGGTTGGCGTGGTGGGCAGTGCCCACCCTACTTGGCTCGGATCCTCATTTACAACATTCACAAAGCTCTAGGGTGTTAGTCGGTCAGCGAGAACTCAAAGCGGTTTTCGCCTGAATCCTTGACACTAGCGGTTAAAGTGGAGGCGGCGGGATCTTTATATTTGGCGGGCAACAAGTCTTTCGGCGCCGGCGGAGGCGGGGCGTTGGGATCGGGCGGCACATATTGATCGGGGTTCGAGGGCGCCGCGGGAGGCGGCGGGGCGTCGATCTTCGTGACCGTCACTTGATAATCGCCCACCGGCACTTTTTCGCCAAGGGCCGTGTGCAACTGAAAATTACCTTCGGCGTCGGTGCGTCCGAATGCCGAGTTGGCGAGACCGACGAAGGTGACCGTGGCGTCGGCCACCGGCTGGCTATTGTACGTGACCTTGCCGGTGACAGTCCGACCACTGCCTTCCTCCTTGCCGCCACAGCCGACGAGCGACAAAGCCGCCAATAACGCCGCGACCTTCGCCGCGCGACCAAGATAAAATCCTCCGGCACTTCGGCTGAAGTGCCGGCTCAAACAAGCATACATGTTAACTTCTACCTTCTACGTATTTCTCGGCAAGCGGCCTTGGCCTTGCCAAACAAGGCCAATGACAATGAAACTGGCATACGATTATGCCGAAAAAGTGTTGACAGTTCAAGAACCCCCACCCGTATGGGTATCCGGAGAGCCTCTCAGCGGTCTTCATCACGGGCATCGGGGTTGCGCCGCGTGCAACGATTGTAGACGACACGCCACAGCTCGCGCGGCGGATAGCCCAGCCAATGGGCGACCAACCGCGCGGCCGATTGTTTGGGGTTGAGGCCGGGCTTGACCGGAGAGTCGGGAAGCGACTGTACGAGCTCATACGCCAGGCGCGCGTCGCTCGCGGCCAATGCCATGAATACGCGGTTGGCAACCTGGTGCGGACGGACCTGCGCCGCGGCCGCCCACTCGCGCATTCTGCCGGCGAATGGCTGGGCCACATCGCACGCGACGGCGGGGTCATATCGTGCGATCAGAGCGGCGAAGTCCGCCAGATCGCGGTCGTCGACCTGAGCACCGCCACTTTTCACGCCGCGGGGTCTGCGTAGCGCCATCGCACGCCAGAAATAGCTTTCCACCAGGCGAGGATCAATCTTTTCGGCAACCGGCAAAAGTCCCGCGGCCATGCTCGCGGCGCTCCCGCCCTCGAATCTCTTGAGCTCATCCGAAGATCGCTCCAGGGTGGTATAGGCTTCATCGAGCAGGTGCGCCGCCGCGGCGCGATCCGCGTCAGCCAATTGGTGGGCGACCGTCCCCAGCGCGTAGCCTTGCTGGCGAGTGTCGGGAAAGCCGCGCGCCAGGCGCGCGGCGCGCTGGGAATCGATCGCCGCCATGCGGTGCAGTACAGTCAAGCCGTAGCCGAACCGCAGGTTGGGTAGTTCGAGCAAATCCAACATCCGCTCCGCCTCGGCGGCGTCGTGCCCCGCCAAACCGCGCGCGGCGGCGGCATGGAACCAATCGTTCCGCGGCCTTTCAAAATCTTCCGTCAGCGCGATCGCCGCTGGGCCATCGATGCGCGCCAAAGGCCCGGCGAACATCGCCTTGAAGAACATGCCTTGCGAAAACTCGATGCCCTTGCCAGGCGACGGCAGAGCCGCGGCCAGCATTTGTCCCTCGCGCAGCAGCGCCGTGCCGCGCTCGCGCTCGCCGAGATCGAGCCAGCGCTCGCCGATGCGCCCCAGTAGTTCAAGTTTACGGCCCACGTCGGAAACAGTGCGCGCCGTCAGCAGCGCCTCGACA
>DASVGM010000476.1:0-8341 GCA_036379555.1 Pirellulales bacterium
GGCCATCAGCGCCTGACCGACGTGGGCCACCGAGTTGGCCACCGCTTGGGCGCGATCGGCGCCATGTTGCAGTTCTTCCTTGAAACGCGCGATGAGAAACAAGCAAAAATCCGTGCCGCTGCCAAACAGAATGACCACGACAAAAATCTTGGTGGTCTTAAACACTTTGAAATCGATCCAATCCACGGCGGGCGCGCCGTCCAGCCATTGCAGCCGCGGCAACGAACAATACTCCGTGAGCGCGGCGACCAGCCCCAAGGCGATCACCACCGAAACGCCGATGGTGAGCATCGGAATGGCGATCAGCGCCGGCGCCCGGTATACCACCAGCAAGATCAAGAGCACCAGCACGACGGTGGCGATGTCGGTGTTGGCGATACTCTCTTGAGCCGCCGTCAACATATCGCCGCCGATGGCCGCCGAGCCGGTCATCGCCAACCGCAAGCCCGCCGGAAAGCCCAGCGACTTGCGTTCCAACTCCAGCAATTCGCGCAGTTGCTTGAGCACGCGAATGTTATCGACCGCCATGAACTCATTGCGAATCAACAGCACGATGAGCGCCGCCTGGCGGTCGGCGGCGAGAAACTTGCGGCCGATCACTTCCGTCCAAGGCGACCAGACATCGACCACCGGCAAGCCTTGCTCCTCGGCAAAGGAGAGGCGCTCGGAGAGATCAAGCAGCACGCTCAGGTCGTCGGAGGTGAGCGGCCCGTCGGCGCGTTCGCACACCAACACAATCTGGCTCTTGGAGCGGTGCTGGGGAAAGGCGTCGCGGAGCAATTGTTCGCCGCGGGCGCTGGGCATTTCCGGCGGCAGATACGCCAGGTCGCCGTCGCGCGTCACGTCGTCCCAGCGCGGCGCGGCAAAGCGCACGCCGGCCGCCAGCGCGAGCCAGAAAAGGATGACGCAGGGCCACCACCGCGTGACGAAGTTCGCCAAGTGTCGATACATGCAGTGAAGTCGAACAAATAACCTTGCTTGATCGTGGGAATCACGCCAAGTTATTAGACCGTTGGATATTGCCAGGGACTGCGATAAGGCCGGCTCAAAAGATCGTTGGCCTGACTATCGCCCACGATCACTTCTCGATCGCCGTCCCACTCGATGCTGCGACCCAGCTTCAGCGACAGCATGGCCAGCAGGCTCATGTTGGTGGAGCGGTGGCCGATCTCAATGTCGCACACCGGCGGCTTGCCGCTCTTGATCGATGCCAGGAAGTTGGCGAACAGCTCCTTGATATTCTGTTTGTCGGGCAGATTCAGTTGCGGCTCGCGATGAATCGGCTCCGCGTGGCCGATGGGGTAAAACGTCCAGCCGTCCTCCCAGCCCATGTGAAACGTGCCTTTGGTGCCGTAGAAGTAGCAGCCGATGTTGTGTTTTTCGGCGTCGTTGCCGGCATACTGGCGGTGCTCCCAAGTGGCCGTGAACGATTCAAACTCAAAGCTCGCCACTTGCGTGTCGGGTGCGGTGGTGTTGTCGCGTTTGATGGGTCGCCCGCCGGTGGAAAAAACGCGTTTGGGCCATTTCTCGTCGGTCCACCAAAGAATCTGGTCCATCCAGTGAATGCCCCAATCGCCAAGCTGGCCGTTGGCGAAGTTCAGAAACTGACGAAAGCCCTTGGGGTGAATGGCGCGGTTGTATGGCACCAAGGGCGCCGGGCCACACCACATATCCCAGTCGAGGCCGGCCGGCGGTTCGCTGTCGGGCACGGGCTCGCCGGGGCCGCCATAATAATGCACGAACGCCCGCACCATGCCGATCTTGCCGGCGCCGCCTTCCTTCAAAAACTTCATGCCCGACATGTTGTGCGGCGAGACGCGGCGGTGAGTGCCCACTTGCACGATGCGGCCAGTGTCGCGCGCGGCGTGGACCATGGCCCGGCCTTCGCGCACGGTGTGGCCGATGGGTTTTTCCACGTAAACATGGGCGCCCGCCTTCATGGCGGCGATGGCGATGAGCGGGTGCCAATGGTCGGGCGTGGCCACGATCACAATATCGGGCTTTTGTTGGTCGAGCAGTTCACGAAAGTCTTTGTAAATTTTCGGCTGGTCGCTGGTGTGTTGGCCGATGTCCGCCTGGCAGGTTTTCAATTGGTTGTCGTCCACGTCGCACAGTGCGACAAGTTGGCACTCGCTGCTGCCGACGGCCTCGCGCAGAATGTTCGTGCCCCACCACCCGCTGCCGATGAGTGCCGTGCGATATTTTTTTTCGGCCTTGGAAGCCAACAACAGGCCGGGCGCGGCGAGGGCGGCGCCGGCGGCGACGGAGCCTTGCACGAATTGACGACGAGAAACAGGCATGATGAACCTCCGCGAAATCAAAAACAAAACGAGCCACGCCAGCCGCGTGCGGTATAACACAGCAGCTTAAATGGGCAGCCTAATCGCTGCCGGTTCGCTTGGCAAGCTTTCCCGGAGGAACGTGCGTTATCTAGCTGTTTGGCCCCGACACCGCGAAGGGAGGCGTCAAACGCCACGCAAAATCCCGTTAATCGGTTTGCCTTCCGTGATTTTGATGGGGCGGCCTTCCTCGGAAACATTCTCGGCGGCCGGGTCGATGCCCAGCGCCGCGCAAAGCGTGGCCAACACGTCGCCAACTTCGGCCTTGCCGTCTTCCACCGTCATGCCGTCGGCGCTGGTGCGGCCATAAGCCTGGCCGCCATGAACGCCGCCGCCGGCGAAAACGCAGCTCCAGGCGGCCGGAAAATGGTCGCGGCCGGCGTTGTTGTTGATGCGCGGAGTGCGGCCGAATTCGCCCATCCACAGCATGGTGGTCGTGTCGAGCAAGCCGCGCTCCGCCAATTCGGCCAGCAAGGTTCCCCAGCCGGCGTCCAACTCCTCGCAAAGCTGTCGCACCAGCCGGAAATTATCTTGATGCGTGTCCCAGCCGACGCCGCCGTTGCCCAAGCCGCCCAGTGAAACTTCGACAAACGGCACGCCGCGCTCGATCAAACGCCGCGCCATCAGGCAGCTCTGCCCGAAGCGGCCGCGGCCGTAGCGCTCGCGGATCTTTTCCGGTTCGTCGCTCAGATCAAACGCCTTGGCCGCTTCGCTCTTCATCATGCGCACGGCCCTTTGATAAACGGTCTGATGGGCGATGGCGGCGGCGGTGCGGTGGTGTGAGACGAAGTCGTCTTGTAGCGATTGCCAGATCGCCAACCGACCGGCCGCTTGCCGCGGACTGACGCCGGCCGCCGGCGAGAGATCGTCGACGCCAAGCTGGGCGTAACGGCCGGCGGGACCGCCTTGCTCGTCGTCACGCGCGCCGACGGTCAGCGGCGCGAATTTCGGGCCGAGAAAGCCGGAGTTGAAGGCCGCCGGGCTGAAAAACGAATAGGGCGCGATGCTCACGTAGTTGGGCACCTCGGCTTCTTCCGAGCCGAGTTGCTTGGCCAAGCTGGCGCCGATGGCGGGATATTTGACCGGGCCCCCTTGCACGTGGCCGGTGCGCATCAGATACGTGCCGCGACCGTGGTCGCCTTCCTTGGTGCTGAGGCTGCGCACAATCGCCAGGTGTTCGGCCTGCGCGGCGAGTTTTGGCAGGTGCTGACTGATTCCCAACCCCGGCACGCTGGTGGCGATTTCCTGGAACGCGCCGCCGTTGGCGTGTTTGGGTTTTAAGTCGAACGTGTCGATCTGGCTGGGGCCGCCGGGCATCCAAAGCAGCACGCATTGACGACGGCGCGAAGGATGCCGCGCCGCCTCGTCGGCGAACAAAGGCAGCCAGCCGCTGGCGCTGACGCCCCACAAACCAAGCCCCGTCGCTCGTAACAGGTCGCGGCGCGAAAACATGAGCCGATCTCCGCGAAAGAAGGATGTGTTGACCTTCTCTTTTTACCCCGACAAGGTTTTATTGGCAAGCCAACCGCTCGCGCACCTGCCGCCAACCTTGACGAATTACCTGATCGGCGGCGCCTTTCATCAGCCCGGCGGGCACCGTCGCCATCAGACCTCCGGCGCGGTCGATGCGGGCATGCCACGTCAAACGTGTGCCGCGGTCGTGAGGTTCGATCTCCAAGGACGAGGAGATTTCCAGCGCCGCGCCGATGCCTTGCCCGACGATGTGCAGCGTCGCCGCCCGCGGCGGTTGCAGGTCGCTTAGAGAGATAGTAAGCCGCAACGTCGCTTTGAGAAACGAGAAGCTGGGCTTCACCACGCACTTGAGAGTTCGCGCGTCCGGGCGCTCGGCACTGACCAGGTCGGGTATGGCGTCGGCCAGAGTGTCGAGGTCGGTCACTGCGGCGAACAGGCGTTCGGGGGGAACGTCAAAAAGCTCCTCGCCGTTAAATTCAGGAAGGTTGGCCATAAGTTTGCGGGTTCGCTGATTTCAAGATTCCCGCCGCATCGGACGGGTGGCTGACAAACCGCCGTCTGTATTCTACATTGAAGATCGTTTGCTGTGACAGCCACACCACGCAGGTGTTTTCCACCGATGACCGGTCTAGACGAGCGAATCGCGCTTTGCATTCTTGTAATCGACGACAACCATGATGCGGCGGACGTTCTCGGCATGCTGCTGCGCACGTTGGGCCACCAGGCGCATGTCGCGCACGACGGCGATACGGCATTGGAACAAATCGCGGCGCTGCGCCCCGACCTAATCCTGCTCGATCTCGGCATGCCGGAGATGGATGGATATGAAATCGCCCGCCGCGTGCGCCAAAACGCTCTGCTGGCTGCCACGCACATCGTCGCAGTAACCGGTTACGCCGACGAGCGCCGCCGCGCACTGGCCCTGGAAGCGGGCTTTGACGACTACCTGGTCAAGCCCATCCACCTCGCCGATTTGCATGCCATGACCAAGCGCGCCGGCGAAACGCTCGCTCTCCTTCGCGCGGGCGGCAATGAGACATTACCTTCGTGATAATGCTCTCTGTGGTACCGGTAGGTGGCCTTTTCCCTGTTGTCATTCAGAAGTAAGCGGCTGATCCTGGTGGATGTTTGGCGCCTTGGAGTGCGTGCGATTTATCGCCGCTTTCCGATGTCGCGGAGCGACCTTCCTTTGATCTCGGTGCGACTTGAATCCACCGATTGGCACCTTACCTCCACGGCGCCGCGCCCCGGAATCACGCACGGTTATTTAGCGGCCGTCGATGGCCTCCGGAACGCGCCATCCATTCGTGCGTGCGGCGAGAAGGTCGCTCCGCGACGGATGAAAGCGGCGATGAATCGCCGCACTCCAAGACAGCAGCGACGTCGCTTCCGCTTTGCGGAACGCCACGGGGCCCAGAGGGCACCGCGTTCCCTACAGACGTCTCATTCACGGCCGCGTGAAGCACGCCTGGCACTGACGCGAGCGCCGGGCTTGCCGATGGCACTCGCGAATTCGCCGTTCCATCTCGGCGACAAGTTCGCGTTCGTCGTAAGCGGCGCAGGCCCCAGGCGACAGCGGTTCGCCAAAATGAATGTAAATCGGGCTTACGCCCGGCAACAGGTTTTTCCGCGGCCAGGCGTCGTAAGCGCCTTCAATCGCCACCGGCAAGAGCGGCACGCCGGCGCGCTTGGCCAGCGAACTGAAGCCCGGCTTCAACGGCCGCAACTCACCGTCAGGGGTACGTGTTCCTTCCGGAAAAATGAGCACCATCTCTCCTCGCCGCAGCCGCCGCAAGGTCTCTTTCAACCCCGCCAGGCCCAGCCCGTCGCGGTCGATGGGAATCGCATCCAGCGACCGAATCAGCCAGCGAAACGGCGCAAAGGCGAACAAGGTTTCGCGGGCCAGATAATTCAGCCGGCGATCGCAAGCCAGCCCAATCAGCACCGGATCGAAATGGCTTTGATGGTTCGACAACACCATCACGCCCCCGGCGCTTGGTATCTGTTCGCGGCCGCTGACACGAATCTGAAAGAAGAGCGTGGCCAGCAATCGGCAGACGATGTGTAAAAAGCCGTACCAAAGCCGCTTGGCCAACGACCGCGATGAACCGCCGCTCATGTCATTCTCGCCCGCACGAGAGCCTCAAGCCGATCGACCACTTCGTCGGGCGAAAGTCCGTCGGTATTGAACTCAATGGCATCGTCGGCCGGCTTGAGCGGCCCGACGGCGCGGCTGGCGTCGCGGCGGTCGCGCTCGTTCTGGTCGCTCAAGACTTCTTCATAGGTCACCGTCTCGCCATGCTCCTTGAGGTCGCGTAAGCGGCGGCGGGCACGCTCCGCAGGGCTGGCGGTAAGAAAGATTTTGCATGCGGCGTGCGGAAAGACGACGGTGCCTTGATCGCGCCCTTCGGTCACCACCTGCCGATCCGCCGCCAATTGACGCTGCAACGCCACCAGGTGCTCGCGCACGGCCGGGTTGTTGGCCGGATAGTGCGTGACCGAGGTCACCGCTAGCGTGCGAATCTCGTGGGTGACGTCCACGCCGTTGAGCAGCACACGTTCGCCCGGCAGTTGGATTTCAACCTGCCGGGCCAGCTTCGTCAGGGCGAGTGCGTCTTGCCAGTCGATTTCATGGCGCAAGCCGGCCAACGCCACGGCGCGGTACATGGCGCCGGTATCGAGAAATCGAAAGCCCAACCGGCGCGCCAGCGCGCGGGCCGCGCTGCTCTTGCCCGCTCCGGCGGGTCCGTCGATGGCCACAATCATGAAACGCCGACTGGGAAATACGAGGACAAAACGCTAGGTCAGCCCGGTCAACGGGCCATCGCCGCAGTAATTCGGATTGCCAAAACGCTCGATCTGGTGCCCATAAGCATGGGCGAGCGAGAGCAAAAAGCGATTGTGCGGCGCCTTGGCGTATTTCAGTGAGCGGCCCATGCGGAAACCGGCCCCGCCGCCCACGAGCACGAAGGGAATGTCGTCGCGCGTGTGTGAATTGCCCTTGCCCAGTTCGTTCGTCCAGATGATGAGCGTGTTGTCGAGCAAGCTGCCGTCGCCGCCCGGCTCGGGCGTGTCTGAAAGCCGCTGCGCCAAGTAAGCAAGCTGCTCGCAATACCACTTGTTGATGGCGGTCAGCTTCTTTTGGGCGTCTTCGTCGTTGTCGGGCTTGTGCGACAGGTCGTGGTGCCCGTCTTCAATGCCAAGCCATCGCATCCGCGCTTGCCCCACCGAGTTGGTAAATTGCAGTGACGACACACGGGCGAAATCAGCCGCGAAGCTGTTGACCATCAGGTCAATCTGCATTTTGGTGATGCGGGGCATGTTGTCGTTTTCATCTTTCACGCCCGGCTCCAGTTCCGGCACGGCGTGCGTCAAGCCGGCGGTGGCCTCGGCCGCCAGCTCCTGCTCCATCTCGCGCACAAAGGTGGCGTGCTCCTCAATCAAGCGGCGGTCCTGGGCGCTGACCAGCGACGAAACTTTGGCCAGGTCGTCGCGAACATCGTCGAGAATGCTCTGCAGGCTTTCCTGATCTTTCAGGCGGCCATAGAGCTTGGCGAACATTTGATACGGATCGTCAAGCGGAGCGATGGGCTTGTTTGGCCCGGCGTAAATCATGCGGGTCCAGGTATCGGCCCGGTCAGGTACGACCACACCGAACTCCAGCGAGCCGAAGCGTGTGCGCGTCTCAGGGCGGCTTTGCAGATAGTTTTTAATTTCCTGGTCAATCGATGGGCCGCTGGCCCAACCGGCCGGCGTATCGGAGCCGCCTTGGATATTGCCGGGATAAAGCTCGACCCCCGTCAGCAAGCAACCGATGCCGCGCATGTGGCCGTCGCCATCGCCGCGCAGTTTGTTGCTGACGCCGTGCAACATGAGCAGTTTCTGACGAAATGGTTCGAGTGGCTGGACACTCTCTTTGAGCGTAAACATTTCGCCTTCGTCATCGGGCCAGAACTGAGTCGGCACGACGCCGTTGGGAGAAAAAACGACGATCAGGCGTTGTTTGCGGGTTTGGGTATTGGCGAACCCCAAACTCGGCAAATTCCAAACAAACGGCGCGGCCGCGGCGGTTAGACCGGCCTTGCGCAGAAACTCGCGCCGCGATTTCTTGTTCAACACCTAAATACCTCCGGCCAAAATAGATTGTCTGTTCGATCAAGTTCCGCGTCTCTAGCGACTCCTGCCGACGGAGCGCATCATCACCCTATCAGAAATCGGCCAGATTTGCACGCGGAAATACCCGTATGCCGCGATTCGGACGTAAGCGGCCGCGGCACTCTTGGAGTGCGGCGATTCATCGCCGCTTTTATCCGTCGCGGAGCGACCTTCTCGCCCACCGCACAGATTGACGCCGCGTTCCGTCCGCGGCAAACCCACCGAGAGGGTAAACAGAGGGAGTTATCGCTTCTTCTTTTTACCGGTGGTTTCCTCGGCGGGCGGCGCCGCCGCTCTGCCCTCCACCACGTCCGCGAATTTCTGGGCGATTTCCACCTGGCCCGGTGTGACAAACCCCGACATCTTCAGTTCTT
>DASVGM010000477.1:0-3406 GCA_036379555.1 Pirellulales bacterium
GCGTTCGCAGCGCCTTCATTTTCGCGACATGCTCGAAGGCGTCGTCGGTTAAAAAATCTTCTGCTTTGAGCGTGAGCTCGGTAATCGACGAATCCTTCAGTCTGGCCAGACCGCGATCGGTGAGTCCCGTTCTAGCGAAGGTCACCGATCGCAGGCCGGGCACTTTCGCGAGCTTGATCGCCACGGCCTCGGCCAGCGGCGATTCCAAGGGAAAACCTTCCGCGCAAAAAGAGGTAAGTTGTCGCAACTCATCGAGCCGGCCAACTTTGAAAACCTTCAAATCCGGCCGGCGAACGGTCAGCTTGCGCACATTCGGCATCGCCGCGAACCGCTCAAACCAATCCGCCGGCGCATCGCCGGCAAGCGTAAGCTCGTTGGCATTTGAATCCTTTTCGGTTTTCGCCCGACCTTCTCCCCAGGCTGTGGCGATGGCCGCGGCCGCGAACACGAACAGTAGAACGTGATGTTTGAAGCGCATGAATCAATCCCCCCGTGAACCTTCTCGTTGTTGGGTATTCAAGCTGAGCGATTGAAGAGCATTATAGGGGTAGTCGCACAACCCGTACACGCTGTCACGCGGCGAGCGTCATAAGCCGCCCCTGCCACACATGGCCGCTTAAAAGATCACTGCGGTGAAACGCCATTGCACGATGGAACACGCAAGCTGCCGCCGGCCGCGTGTGGCTAATCGCCCGCGGCTGAACTATACTTGCAGGTGTCTCCGACGAACGACACCCCTTGATATAGAGCTTTCATGCGATTGACTGTTTGCGCTCGGTATGCCCTCGCTCTGTTTTGCCTGTTGCCTTCCATTGCCCTTGCCGGCAAGCCCAAAGCCTATACCGGGGCGAAGATTCACACCGCCGCCGGCAAAACCTTCTCGCCCGGCACGCTGCTGACGCAAGACGGTAAGATTCTGGAAGTCGGCCCCGCCGATCAGGTGGCCGTACCGGAAGACGCCGAGCGTATCGACCTGTCGGGCAAGGTCGTCATCCCCGGATTGGTCGATTCGCACTCGCACTTGGGCGTTTACGCGCGGCCGCAGGTTCCGGCGAATAGCGACGGCAATGAAGCCACCGGCCCGGTGCAAGCGGCCGTGCGGGCGCTCGACGCCATCAATCCCAGCGACCCCGGCATTCGCATGGCCAACGCCGGTGGAATTACCACCGCCAACATCATGCCCGGCAGCGCCAACGTCATTGGCGGGCAAACGCTCTATGTTAAACTTCGCGGCCATACGGTCGAGCAAATGACGATGGTTTCGCCGCACCTTGCCGGCGGGCTGAAAATGGCCAATGGCGAAAACCCCAAACGGGTTTACGGCAGCCGCAAACAAGCCCCCGCCACGCGCATGAAGACGGCCGCTTTGCAACGGGCGGAGTTCATCAAAGCCCGCGATTACCAGCGCAAGTGGGACGCCTATCGCAAGAAGCTGGCCGCCGGCGAAGACGCCGCGCCGCCCGATATCGATCTGGCGTTGGAACCGCTGGTGGAGGTGCTCTCTAAGAAACGCACCGTTCATTTTCATAGCCATCGCGCCGACGACATTCTCACCGTCTTGCGACTGGCCGACGAGTTCGGCTTTGACCTGGTGCTGCAACACGGCAGCGAGTCTTACAAGGTGATCGACGAGTTGGCCCGGCGAAAAGTGCCGGTGTCGCTGACCTTGCCCGACAGCCCCGGCGGCAAGGCGGAAGTGATGGCGGTGCTCGAAGCGACGGCCGCCCGCTTGACCAAGGCCGGCGTGAAGGTGCATGTCAACACCGACGACCCTGTTACCGAAAGCCGTTTTCTGCTGCGCACCGCGGCCATCACCGTTCGTGGCGGTCTCGATGAGCAAACGGCGCTCAAGGCGGTGACGATTTATCCGGCGCAGGCCCTGCGCGTCGACGATCATGTCGGCTCATTGGAAAAAGGCAAAGACGCCGACTTTGTGGTGCTCAGCGGCGAGCCATTCAGCGTTTACACCCGCGTCTTGCGGACCTACATCGACGGGCAGTCGGTGTTCAACCTGGACGACTCCAAGCAGCGGCTCTATCAAACCGGCGGATTCGCCGTCAGCGATCGCTCACAGGTGCCGGAAGCGAAACCGCTGATTGAAGCCCAACCCAACTCGCCGCGGCCGGAGTTGCCTGAAAAGAGCAAGCGGCCCGCCGCCGACAGCAAGGAGTTTGTGGTGCTCGCCGGGCGGTTGCATACCGTGGCCAAAGAACCGATCAACGGCGGGGCGGTGCATGTGCGCGACGGCAAGATTGTTTATGCCGGCCCGCGCGAGGGGTTTGAACTGCCGGAGGGCGTGCCGGTACACTCGGCGGCCAGCGTCACGCCGGGCTTGATCGACGCCTTCAGCATTGTGCCATTGAGCGGGGCGTACAATATTCCGGCCGACCAGGACGCCAGCGAAACCACCGACCCGAACCAGGCCGACCTGCGGGCGCTCGACGCCTTCCATCCTTCCGAGCCGCTCTTGCGGTTTCTGCTGCAGCAGGGCGTGACGGTCGTTCACGCCTGTCCCGATCGCGATAACGTGATCGCCGGTCAAAGCGGCGTCTTCCGCACGCACGGCACCAACGCCGAGCAGATGGCCATTCGCTTTCCGCAGATGATGGTTTTCAACCTCGGCGAAGCGCCCAAGCAAACCTACGGCGAGCGCAAGCCGAGCACGCGCATGGGCACGGCGTCGCTTTTGCGTTCGGCCTTGAGCGACGCGGCGAATTACGCTCGCAAGCGCAAGGCGGCGAAAGACGAGGCCGCGCAGCCCGATCGCAATCTCAAGCACGAAGCCTTGGGCCAGGTGTTGGAGCAAAAGCTGCCGGCGATGTTCGCGGCCCAGCGCGCCGACGATTTGATTACGGCCTTGCGGCTGACTGACGAATTCAAGCTGAAGAGCCGGCTGGCTCTGTCGGCCGAGGCCTACTTGCTGGGCGATCGGCTGGCGGCGGCCAAACTGCCGGTGATCGTGCATCCCACCATGCAGCGTGTGGCGGAGATGGAAACGTACAACAGCTTTTTGGGCAACGCGGCGACGCTGGCCGATCGGGGATTGCTGATCGCCGTTTGCAGCGGCTCGGAAGGTTATGTTCCCAAAACGCGCGTGGTGCGTTACGAAGCGGCGATGGCCATGGTCCACGGCCTTGGCTTTGACCGCGCGCTGCGCAGCATCACGCTCGACGCCGCTAAAATTCTGGAAATCGACGACCGTTTCGGCACGCTCGAACCCGGCAAAACGGCCGACCTGGTGCTCTACGACGGCGATCCGTTTGAGCATGCCACGCACGTCAGCGCGGTGGCCGTGGACGGGCGGCTCGTCTACCAGCGCGGCGACGGCCCCGAAGTGCCCATCGAGCTCGAATCGCTCTTCTACCTCAACGGCCCCGAGCCGGCCTGCTGCCTGGGTTTTTAGAGT
>DASVGM010000478.1:0-11076 GCA_036379555.1 Pirellulales bacterium
GTCGTGAACGGCGATGGTGGGCAATGCCCACCCTACGCCCACTGAGGCGTTCGGTGGTCCGCGGCGCGCCGTTTAGCAGTGTCGAGTGTCAGCGGCGCACGTTCGAGGAGCTTGGCCTGCAATCGACATTGAGACCGCGTGGGCGCCCCCGAGTCCGGCCCCAGGCGCAACCAAACAACGACTCCCGACCCCGTTGCATTCTCAGTTTTGCACAGAACGAGCCTTCGTGTATAGTCCCGCTATCCGTCGTCCGTTCGCGGGCAGTTATTCGGACAGGCTCCTAGGCCAAAAGCCGCTTCTTCCATAGTTCGTTGGAGGTATTCAGGCAGAGGTTCAACAACAGCGACCATTGAGTGCAGGCGGCGATATATCTGCTTCTAGGATCGTCGGTGTCCACCTGAAAACCGTGAATGTGCGATCCGGCTTGAAGCCCCGCCAACAGTGGCGGCCATAATTCCAAGTTCTTGCATCTTGCTCCGACCGATGCCGTGCTAAAACGCAACGGCTCATGTGATGCTGACATACTATCCCAAACAATCTTGTGCGCGAAATCGTTCCTAATGTCCTTAACGGTGTTCAAGTCTTTGTATGCCTTGCGTCCAATCAATCGCGATATAAATGCAATCCTTATCTTGGCAGAGAATGCCCCCACGGGGCCGCTGAAATTGAATATCTCCGGCAGAATCTTCACCTCGTCTGACCCTTCACTCTCGTTTCTCCATACTGATCTCATGTAAGCTTCGAGGGCATTTTCAACATAGCTTCCGCCTATAATAGCAACGCCACGGTCGGTCTGCTCCTGCAATTCCGCGAAGACCATCCGAAAGAATTCTTTGTCGTCCATAATCACTCCTGATTGCGGGCACGCGCGTCCATCGGTGCCTTGGTTCACCGGGAACTGGAATTTCGACGTGCGGGCGTTAGCTACACAAGGAACGCATCCTGCTGAGAAGTTCGTAGCGTCCTGCCACGAAGGCTTATCGCTTTAGCGCCAAAACCGGAGGGAGGCAACAAGACACCCATAATCTACCGCCGGCAGCGGCAGAATGCAACTCGTTGATGGCTTGGGAGTTGCGCGGATCAAGTGAAAATCGGTCGGCAATCGATGGAGGACGTGAAGATACCAGAGTCGCGGCGGTCGGGCGCCTTCGCGCCGGTGGAGCGCCGAGCAGGGCGGAACAAAACTGACATCACTGGTTCGGGGCGCGTAACACCTCCTTTGCGCCGGCCAGCTTGCACGCCCGTTCCACACCCCGACAAACGCCCAATGCCATCCCCAGCCAGGAGGTGACGCGCAAATGAACCCGCCAAGCCAACCGCGCGGTAGAACAACAGAAATACGGTAGATAAACAGAACGCGGGAGAAGCTTGAAGACGGTGTGTGCAGATCTGCACACACCGCAAAAATGCGGTTTTTTTTGATTTTAACCACCCATTATGGTTATTTTTATCTTGGCCCAGCGACAACGCGAGGCGGCCATCAAGCGCATGCACTTCAAGACAACGCCAAGTCACCCACCCCAGGGGCCATTTCAGGTGTGGCGCGCAAAAACCCGCCAAGCCAACCGCGTGGTAGAAAACAGAATACGGGCGGCAGCGGCAGATGGCAAAGTCTGCTGTTCGATCTTTGACAATTCAGAATTCATTCGGAGCGTTCGCCACGCCGGCACGACGCGGCAGACAGCCTTACCCCCCATGTTTATGGTTGCGGGGGTCGGCGGCATCCGCGCGGCGGCGGCGTGCAAGTGCAAGCAGGCAAAGAGTTAACGCCGCGAAAAAATGTCGCGTTTTTTGTTTTTGTCAACGAGGCCGACCATCTTGTCAACAGTGCCGGCGGAGCCTTTTGGAGCGCTCTTCGTCCATCGCACTCGAGTCGCCGCGCGCCAGGCCGGCCCATCCTGGCCTGCGTAAAATGCGATTTGGCTGTCAATCATGCGCTCGACCGAGGCAAGCTCGGTCGGGGCGGAGACGAGCGGGCCGATCGCCTTTAGCCTGTCAATCACCGCTCGCCGGGCACAAGGCCCGGACGGGGCGAACCGTGCGGGCGTGGCGACGACTCCACAAGTCCGCCGCTCCGCGGGGGCCTTGTGCCCGTGGCCGGCCTGCGCAATGGCCGCACGTGTAGACGGCCAACTCGATCCGCCCACACCCGGCGAGCGGGTGGCATCCACGGTCCAGCGCTGCCACGACGAAACGAAGTAAGAAGTGTCAGCTTCGCCGCGCAGCCGATGCGACAAGGGTGTCGCATCGGCGAACCGCGCCCGCAGCCGGCCAGGCCGGCTTTTGACTACGCCGCGTGCGCTGCCACGAGCGTGGCACGGCCGCTAAGCAGATCGCAATAACCGTTCTGGCTCTGCTCGGCGAAGCGCGCGAGCCCTTCACGCAGGAACGGCAGCGAAACGTCCAACTCGCGGCGGCAGCGAGAGGTATTGAGCGAGGTTTCGTCGACATACGGGCGCCGCGGCTGCACATCTTTGGCCACGCGCACATGTCGCCCGGCAAAACCGCTGGCCAAGGCCAGTTCCGCGGCAAAGCGGAAGGGGCTTGTCCGCTCCGCCCCCGCCAGATGAATCAAACCCGTGAGTTTCTTTTCCAACGCTTGCAGAACCAGACCGGCCAGATCGCTGGCCAAGATCGGTGTGGCGTGGCGTTCGGCGTCGGCCGCGCAGTTTTCGCCCTGCGATAAGCATTGCCACATGCGCTGAGCATAGCCGGCGTTGGCGCCCGCGGGGCCCCAGCCGTAGGCATGCGTGCGAACCAGCAAGGTGTTGCGGTCGATCAGCGCCCGCTCGACCGCCACGGCCGCCTCGCCCAGGGCATTGTCGGCGTGCGGCGGCGATGCCTCGGTGTGAAACAGCCGCGGCCCGGCGAACACGGCGTCGGTGAGCACCACCGCCGAACGAGCGCCCGTGCGTTGGGCGGCATCGATAATCGCGCTGGCCAACTCGACCTCATGCTCGGCGTCGGGCGGAGGCAGTTCGCCGGCGTCCCATTGCGGCCGCGAGAGCGGACCACAGTGAATAATGTAGCGCGGCGATTCGGCGGCGATGGCCTCCGCCAATTCATCCGCTCGATAGGGATTGCACGCCAGAACGCGGCACCCTTCGGGGCCGGCCGCCTGCCCGGCGGTGCCCAGCACCTGGCAGCGATCCGCCAGCGCCAAGGCCACGTTCGCACCCACCAAACCATCCACACCTGTCACCAGAAGCTTATCCACGTTTGGCCTCCATGCCATGTTCGCTTGTTCCCGCCTGTGGCGCCGGGCCATCCCAGCCCGGTCGCTGATTCCGCCGCCGGTTACGAAACCGTTCCGGCCTGCAAGTGAGGGCGGGATTCTAGCGAGAGGGGCGTCTTGTTCCAAGGCGAGTTGTGCGGCCGTGTTTGTATTGACGGTTTTTACTGGCGGCTGTTAGACTTGCGGTTGCCCAGGACTGGGTAAGCACAACCGAAGGAGCGATCATGACTGTGACGATAGGCGTTCTTTGCATAGCCCCCGACGGCGGCCAATCAAATAAGAAGCATCATTGGCGATTTGGCCGCCGCTCGTTGTTGGAACTGGTCGCCCGGCGGCTCACCGATTGCCAACAGCTTGACGAGGTGCTCGTCGTCGCGGGGCCGGGCTTTGAAGGCAGCCGTCTGGCCGACGTGCTGCCTCCCGATGTAACCGTTCTCTACAGCGATCGGCCCGATACGCTCGGCCAACTTCTCGTGGCCATCGACGCCACCGGCGCGGCGGCCGTCGTGAAAGCCGATTTGGAGCATCCGTTCATCGACCCAGTTCTGATCGATCGGCTGGCAACCACAGGCCGGGCCGACGCCGATTGCGACTATGTTGGTTTTTGCCTTGAAGACGGTCGCCCGCTGAGCCACTCACCCTTGAGCACGTTTGCCGAATGGTGCCGTGCCGATGCGTTGCGCCGTGCCGATCGTCTCGTGCGACAGGAGGAGCAGCGGCAGGATCTCGCCCGGCTGATGAGTTTGTATCCCGAAGAGTTCCGCTTGAAATCCGTGCCGGTTCCGGCGGCCTTTGAATCAGAGAAGCTGCGTTTGGTGGCCGATGATGACGTTTGGGAGCACGCGCAAACCATTTATGATTGGTTGCATCCGCAAGAGCCGCATGGGCGGGCGATGGCCAGTGCCTGGAGTGGGTAGTTTATGGCGATGGACGCACCAGGCATTACGATCGGCGGGCGCCTGCTGACCCTGGGCCGGCCCGCGCTCATCGTGGCGGAATTGGGGCAAAACCATAACGGCAGTTGGCAGCTTGCCGAGCAGCTTGTCGATGCCGCCGCCTGGGCGGGGGCCGATGCGATCAAAGTCGTCAAACGCGATTTGGAAAGCGAATTGTCGCGCGCGGCCAGCCGGCGGCGCTACGACAGCCAACACGCCTTCGGAACCACCTATGGCGAACATCGCCGCGCGTTGGAACTTTCCCCCGCGACGCACGCCGCCATCGCCGCCCGCGCGCGGCGACACGGTTTGCTGTACATCGGCACCGCGTGTGACTTGCCCAGTGCCGCCTTGCTGGCCGAGTTGCACGTCGACGCCTTCAAAATCGCCTCCCGCGATCTGAACAATCTGCCGCTACTGCGCGACGTGGCCAGGCGAGAGAAACCGCTCATTCTTTCGACCGGAATGGCCGGCTTCAATGAAATTGACGCCGCGGCGGAGGTGCTGCTTCAGGCCGGCGCCGCGTTCGCCCTCTTGCAATGTACGTCGCTCTATCCGACGCCGCTCGACGAGGCTCATTTACGCAGCATCGAAACGCTGGCGCGGCGTTACCGGGTGGCGGTCGGTTTTTCCGATCATACGCCGGGCATCTTGCTGCCGCCGGTGGCGGTCGCCCTGGGAGCGTCGATCATTGAAAAACACCTGACGCTCGACCGCAGCCTGAAAGGCACCGACCACGCTTGTTCTTTGGAGCCTGATGAATTGCGCCAACTGGTCGAACACGTTCGCCAGGTGGAACGGGCGCTGGGCCGGGCGGACAAACCGCTGGCGGACGGCATTGGCATGGTGCGGGCCAAGCTCGGTCGCAGCCTGGTGCTACGAGCGCCCCTGCCGGCGGGCACGCGCATTGAAGAACCGATGTTAACCTTGAAGTGTCCTGGCGACGGCCTTTCCTGGCTCGATCGCCAAACTGTGGTGGGGCGTTGTTTGAAACGCGACCTGGCGGCGGATGAGTTGCTCACCGCCGACGATGTGATTTAACGCGCCGTCAGAAGCGGATACCGCGCGGTCTTGATGGCCGTCGCTCCGCTTGCAAACGGCCTGGATTTCCGGCGAACCGGCGCCGTCAGGCATGTCGCCTGGCGGATGGGTTCGCGGCCAAGGAGGGCCACTCATGTTCGGCCTGGCGACAACGCGACGAGCGGGCGGTTTATGGCGAATCATTCAACCTAAGGCAGCCGGGCCGGAATTGGCCGCGCCCGAAGCGGCTTGCCCAATATCACACGGTCGTTTCCGCGAACTGCGCGGCATGGTGTTCGACATGGGCGACGTATTATACGACGCCACGCTCTGGCGGCGTTGGCTCTACCAATTGCTCGTGCGCATGGGCCTGCACGGCCAATACCGCCTGCTCTACCATGTGTGGGAGAGTGATTTTCTGCAGGACGTCTACCTCGGCCGCCGCGACTTCGCCGCCGCCTTTCACACCTTTCTGCTTTCGATCGGGCTTTCACGCGGCCAGGTGGATGAGGTCGAAGCGGCCAGCCAAGCCCGCAAGCGAGAGTTGGAACTCGACGTTCGTCCCTTGCCGGGCGTGCGGGCCACCATTCAGCGGCTCACCGAAGGCGGCCTGCAATTGGCCGTGTTGAACAATTCAGATCAGAAGAGTGAGGAATTACAAGCGCATCTCGACCAGCTTGGCCTGGGCGGCTTTTTTTCGCCGGTGCTTTCCTCGATCGACTTGCGGCATGCCAAGCCCAGCCCCGTTTGTTATCGGGCGGCGCTGGAGACGATGCGGTTGCCTTGCGAAGCGGTGGCCTTTGTCGGGCACGATGGCGCCGAGTTGCTGGGAGCGCGAGCCATCGGCATGCGCACGGTGGCCTTCAACCACGACGCCGGCGTGCGGGCAGATCATTATCTCACCCGTTTTGAAGACCTGCTGCAACTGGTCGAGAGCATGGCCGCGACCGCGGCGACCGCCGCCTGAACGGGTGAAGGCTCGGCCCAATGCTACGGCACACGGAGTGTGCCTGCTACTTTGGGCGACGACGCTTCCAACAGGATATTATCCCCCTGCCGTGACACCTTAATTCCACCGGGCAACATGTCAGGCTTGCCGGCGAGAGCTTCCGCGCCGAAAAAAATGTCGGCCAACGACTCCCACTCGTCAAACCCCATCGACTGCTCCGGCCAGCCCTGGCGCCGCCAGGCCGCCGACAACAACTCGCGAACTACGTGACGCGGCTCGTCGGCAAGCGGCGAAATCGCCAACGAGACGCGATGCGCATCGAAATGCACGTGCCGCAATAGTCCGCTGACGCGATCTTCCACCAGCGCTTGAGCCTCGGCCGCGAGCCGCGACAATCGCAGCAACGCCTCGACCACGTGCGGATTGTACTCGTCGGCCAGTTGCGGCAGCAGCTTGTGCCGCAGACGGTTGCGCGTGAAGCGGCAGTCCAGGTTGGTGGCGTCCTCGCGATAGGGTTGATCGAGCGATCGCAAATAATCGAGCAGCTCGGCGCGGCGAACGGCCAAGAGCGGCCGCAGCAGCGTGACGCCGGCGCACAGCGGTCGCGCGCGACGCATGCCCGACAGTCCGCGCATGCCGGTGCCGCGCACCAGCCGATGCAAAACCGTTTCGGCCTGGTCGTCGGCGGTGTGCGCCGTGACAACATACCTGGCGCCCACGTCGGCGGCGGCCGCGCGGAGAAAGTCGTATCGCGCCCGCCGGGCGGTTTCTTCAACCGCCGCCGAGCCGAGCGGCGGCCGGCCATGCCCAACAACAAACGGAAGACCCAGCCGTGCGGCAAGTTCGTGGACAAAACTCTCGTCGTCCGCGGCCTCCGCGCGCAGCGCATGGTTGAAATGTGCGACCATCAAGCGGCCCGGCCGGCGATCGCCCGCGTTCGCCAAAGCCCTCAACAGCGCCACGCTGTCGGCGCCGCCTGAGATGGCCGCCAGAACGGTCACGTCGTGCCAATCGGTTGGCCAAAGCCGCTGCAAACGCTCCTGGAACCGGGCGCCGTCGGACATCAACCGCCACCCTCCCCGCGCGCACCGCTTTGCGCCGCCAGAGCGAGTGCTCCATACACGACCATCTCTTCGCCCAATGCGGCGGGCAGCACGCGACAAGTGCCGCCCAGCGGCGGAAAAACGTAGCGATCGACGGCCGCGCGCAGAGGCTTGAAAAAGTGTTCTTCGCCCATCAACGACACCCCGCCGCCCACCACCACCACGGCCGGCGAAACCAGCGTAATCACCTGCGCGATGGCCCAACCCAGCGCCTGGCTGGCATGATGCAATACCTCCCGCGCGATCAGGTTTTTCTCTCCGGCGGCCTCAGCCACATGCCGCGCCGTCAACTCCTCGGGCTTGCCGTCGCAGCGACACAGCAGATCGGCCGCGTACTCTTCCAGCGCCGCCTCGGTTTCGATCAATTGCCGCAGCACCTCATCGGGCTTCAACGGCTGAGATCCACCGCGGTAGGCACCCAACGGATGCGAGATCGGCTCGGTCAGATACGCCTGCGCGGCGGCGGCGATGCCCCAACCGCTGGCCAGCGCTTCAACGGTTTGGTCGGCGCGGTCGGCGTGCAGACCCGGCCGCAAATGGCCGATTTCCGCGACCGCCGGGCCATGTCCCTGAAACACCTTGCCATCGACAATCAATCCGCCGCCGATGCCCGTGCCCACCGTAACGTAAAATACAGGGCTTTTTCCGCGGCCGGCGCCGAAACGGGCCTCAGCCAAGCCGGCCAGGTCGGCGTCGTTCGCCAGGACGGCCGGAATGCCCAGCGTCTCGCGCGTCCAGGCGGCCAGCGGAAAATCGTTCCAACCATCGATCTGATGGCTTTTGATGGTGCGGCCCCGCGAGCTATCGACCGGGCCGCCAAAACCATAACCGGCCAAAGTGATGTCATGGCTCCGCATCAGTTCGCCGGCGCCGAGCGCGATCTGCCGGCGAATGCCGGCGGCGCCTTGGGCCGCGTCGACATCGAAGCGGCGCATTTCAACGAGCGTGGCCCTATCGCCCCGTCCCACGCCAAGCTGCAGCTTTGTGCCGCCAATTTCAATGCCCAAGAACATTTCTCTACGAGCGCAAAATCCCCTTCACCACTTCTCCACCCTGGCCATCCAGCAGTGACTCCGGGCGGCCGTTGCGCATGTAAACGAGCCGCTCGGGGTCGAGCCCGAACAAATGCAACAGCGTGGCGTGATAGTCGTAGTGGTTCACGATATCGCCCACGGCGTGGTGGCCGAATTCGTCGGTCTGGCCGTAGACGCCGCCGCCGCGAAAGCCGCCGCCGGCCACCCACATGCTGAAGCCGTAGGTGTTATGGTCGCGGCCCACCGACGCCGAACCGGCGTCGTTCTGAATCACCGGCAAGCGACCCATCTCGCCGCCCCAATGCACGATGGTCGTGTCGAGCAGGCCCCGTTGCTTCAGGTCGGCCACCAACGCGGCCGCCGGTTTGTCGGTTTTTTTGCAGGCGGCGGGCAACGCCGTGCGAATGCCGCCGTGATGGTCCCAAAATTGATTGCGCGTGAAAACCTGCACGAAACGCACTCCCCGCTCCACCAACCGCCGGGCAATCAGGCAGCGTGCGCCGTATTCTTGCGTGGCCGGGTCGTCAAGACCGTACAGCCGATGCGTGGCTTCCGTTTCTTGCCGGATGTCGAGCGCCTCGGCGGCGGCGGTCTGCATGCGCGCGGCCAATTCGTAGTTGGCGATTCGCGCCTCCAGGTCGCTTTCGCCAGGCCGCTGGTTAAGATGCCGGCGATTGAGTTCTTCCAGGTAGCTCAAATAATTGCGTTGCACCTGGCCGCGCAGTTCGGGCGTCGGCTCAAGATTCAAAATACGCGGCTCGCGCGGCCGCACCACGGTGCCCTGAAAGAGCGACGGCAGCCAGCCGTTCGACCAATTCAATACGCCCTCCACCGGCAAACCTTGAGGGTCGGTCATGGCCACGTAGGCGGGCAGGTCTTGCGATTGCGAGCCGAGGCCGTAGGTGAGCCAACTTCCCAGCGCCGGCCGGCCGCGTTGAATTCGTCCGCTGTTCAATGCGTGAATCGCCTGGCCGTGGTTGTTCACACCGCTGTGCATCGAGCGAATCACCACGATATCGTCAACCACGTTGGCGAGGTGGGGCAGCAATTCGGAGACGTCGGTGCCGCACTGGCCATGCTTGGCGAACTTCCAGGGGCTGCCGAGTATTTTGGAACTGGCCTGAGCGGCGTTATCGTATTTGATGTCGCCCGGAAATCTTTGACCGTCCAGCTTGTTCAGAATAGGTTTCGGATCGAGCAGATCGACCTGACTGGGGCCGCCCTGCATAAACAGCGAGATCATGGCGGTGGCCTGGGGCGGCGCGTGGGGCCGCTTGGGCAGCAGGTCGAACTTTTCGGGCTCCAGGCCCGGCATCACCGGCTTGGCCAACAACCCGTCTTCGCCCAACAGCCAGGCGAGCGCGATGGGCGCCAGGCTCATGGAGCCGGCGGCGAGAAAATGGCGACGGGAGGCGTGCGTGTTCATAGCCATTGAGTATAACATATCGGCTTTGAGAAGCGATCACGCGAACATCAGCGACCGGACGACGAAATGGCCCAGCGACAGAGCATACATTTTTTGGATCACCCCACAACGGAATCAGCTCCAACACCGGATACTCTTCGGCGTTCAATGAATTCGTGATATCTCACTCGTCAAGTAAGGCAACAGGCCGGAAACCATCGTCAACTCGCCGCCAGCCAAACCCTTTAAGAGGAAGGCAACATACAGCTTCTCCGATTGACGCGGTTTGCATCCAATAGGGATTTGCCCTTATTTCAACGGTATTGGGGCTAAAACTGCTCCAAAAAGCGCACGTCGTTGCGATAGAACTCGCGAATGTCCGTCACCTGATGCCGGCGGGCGCAAACGCGCTCCACGCCCAGCCCAAAGGCAAAGCCGCTCACCTCTTCAGGATCGTAACCCACGGCGCGCAGCACGTGCGGATCGACCATGCCGGCGCCGCCCATCTCAATCCAACGGTCGTTCCAACTCATGTCGACCTCGACACTCGGCTCGGTGAAAGGAAAAAACGAGGGCCGAAAACGGATGTGTACGTCGCCGCCGAAAAAGCTCATGGCGAACAGCCGCAAGACGCTCTTCAGGTCGGCCATCGTCACCCGGCGATCGACCAGCAGACCCTCAATTTGATGAAACATCGGATAATGCGTGGCGTCGGCCGTATCGGGGCGATAGACGCGGCCCAAGGAAATAATTCGCACCGGCGGCGGCGTTTTTTCCATGACGCGAATCTGCACGGTGCTGGTTTGGCTGCGCAACAACAGCGGCGGATCGCCCTCCGCATTTTTGCCCGCCGCCCGCGCGGTGGCCAGATAGAAATTCTCCAGCGGATCGCGCGCGGGGTGCTCGGTCGGAATATTGAGGGCGTCGAAGTTGTGCCACTCGTCTTCAATCTCCGGGCCTTCCGCCACGCTGAAGCCCAAGCGGCCCATGATCTGCTTGAGGTCTTCGATGGTTTGCGTCAGGGGATGCAAATGGCCCAGACGCGGCCGCCGGCCAGGCAGCGTGGGATCGAAGCCGCGCGACGCTGCGCCTGCAGCCGCGGGGCGCGACACGCGCTCTTGAGCCGCTTGAAAAGCAGCCTCCATGGCCAGCTTCACCTCGTTGAACCGCTTGCCGGCCGCCGGTTTTTCGGCCTTGTCGACCGTTCCCAGTCGCTTTTGCACGTCCTTGAGCCGTCCGCTTTTTGCGCCCAGAAACTCAATTCGGCCGGCTTCCAACGCTTCAGCCCGGTCGGCGGCTTGAAAGGCGGCCAGAGCGGCTGCTTCTAATTGGTTTAGTTCATCAACGAACGCATCCAATGTCATCGCTTCAGCGCCTCGAGGAATTGTTCGACGG
>DASVGM010000479.1:0-4872 GCA_036379555.1 Pirellulales bacterium
CAACTCGTCAGTCAGTCCGTGTATCTGCTCCACCGCGTCGCCCAGGGAAAAGCCCGGCGCCAGGTTGAACGAAATGGTCACCGAAGGGAACTGCCCGGAGTGGTTCACGGCAATCGGCGTGCTGCCCGGACGATAGTGATAAAGCGTGGAGAGCGGCACCTTGGCGCCGTTTTGTCCTTTGACGTAGACGTGCCGCAAAGCGTCGGGATCTTGCCAGAAACGCGGCTCGACTTCCAGGATCACGTGATACTGATTCAGCGGCCTGTACATGGTCGACACCATGCGCTGTCCAAAGGCGTCGTAAAGCGTGTCGTCGATTTGTTGCATGGTAATACCAAGCCGGGCGGCGGCCACGCGGTCGAATTGCAACGCCGACGCCAGGCCGCCGTTTTGCTGATCGCTGTTCACGTCCGCCAGGGCCGGCAGCTTGCGCATGGCGTCGCGAAGTTTCGGTCCCCAGATGGTCAGATCGTTGAGATTGTCTCCCCGCAACGTGTATTGATATTGCGTGCTGCTGACGCGGCCGCCGATGCGCAGCTCCTGATAGGCCGACATATAAAGCGTGGCGCCGGCCATGCCCGACAGGTTTTTTCGCAGCCGGGCCAGAACATCGTCGGCGCGCATGCGGCGCTCTTCCAACGGTGTGAGCGTGATGAACATCCGCGCGGCGTTCATGGCGCCGCTCTTGCCGCCGGTGAAAACCGTCACCCCATGCACCGCCGGATCTTGCATCACCGCGTCGGCGAAGCGTTTGGTCTGAAAACTCATCGCCTGAAACGAGGTGGCCTGATCGGCCAGCAAGTTGCCCATCAACCGGCCGGTGTCTTGCTGCGGAAAAAAACCTTTGGGCACGATCACGTACAAGTAAATCGTGAAACCGATCGTCGAGAGCGTCACCAACATGGTCGCGCGCTGGTGATTGAGAACCCAACCCAGGCTTCGAGCGTAGAGTCCGACGACGAAATTGAACGCCCATTCGGAGATCGCGAACAGCTTGCCGTGGCTCTCCCGACCCTTCTCTTTCAGCATGTAGGCGCACATCATGGGCGTCGTGGTCAACGAGATGGCCATCGATACCATGATGGCCACCGATAGCGTGACGGCAAACTCGCGGAACAGCCGGCCCACGATGCCGCTCATCAGCAAAATGGGAATGAACACCGCGATCAGCGAGATGCTGATCGAAAGCACCGTGAAGCCGATTTCCCTGGCGCCGCGCGTGGCGGCCGCCAGCGGCGCCATGCCGTCTTCGAGATGTCGCGAAATATTTTCGATGACCACGATCGCGTCATCGACCACAAAACCGGTGGCGATGGCCAGGGCCATCAACGACAAATTATCGAGACTGTAGCCGGCCAGGTACATCACGCCGAACGTGCCGACGAGCGAGGCCGGCACCGCCACGCTGGGAATCAGCGTCGTCCGCCAGGTTCGCAAAAACAAAAACACCACCAGAATGACCAACAACACCGAGATGATCAGCGTGATTTGCACCTCATAGAGCGAGGCGCGAATGGTCAGCGTGCGGTCGAGCGGCACAATCAGGTTGATGTCGTCGGGAATCTGGGCGTCCAACTGTGGCAGCGCGGCGCGCAGACGATCGACGGTTTCGATGATGTTGGCGCCGGGCTGTCGATAAACAATCACCATGATCGAGGGCTCGCCGTCGCACAGCCCGGCGTTGCGCAGATCCTCGACCGAATCGCTCAGGTGGGCCACGTCGGCCAATCGAACGGGCGCGCCGTTGCGATAGGCCACGATCAGCGGCCGGTATTCCTCGGCGGTGAGCAACTGGTCGTTGGCGGCGATCGACCAGGAGCGCGTGGCGTCGGCGACCTGCCCTTTGGGGCGATTGGCATTAGCGTTGGCCACCGCGGTGCGCACGTCGGCCAGGCCGACGCCGAAATGATTCATGATCGTGGGATTGACGTCGATGCGCACGCCGGGCGGCGCGCCGCCGCCCACAAACACCATGCCGACACCTTTCACTTGCGAGAGTTTTTGCTGCAAAATGGTCGAAGCCGCGTCGTACATCTCCCCCTTGGAGTACGTCTCGCTAGTCAGCGCCAAGATCATGATCGGGGCGTCGGCCGGGTTGATTTTGCGATAGGTCGGGTTTTGCGGCAGGTTGGGCGGCAGCCGCCCGCGCGCGGCGTTGATGGCCGCTTGCACGTCGCGCGCGGCCGCGTTGATATCGCGGTTCAGCTCGAACTGCAACGTGATTTGCGTGATACCCAGATTGCTGGTCGAGCTCATTTCGCTGATGCCGGCGATACGGCCAAACTGCCGTTCCAGCGGCGTGGCCACGGCTGAAGCCATCGTCTCGGGGCTGGCGCCCGGCAGGTTGGCCGTGACCTGAATCGTGGGAAAATCAATCTGCGGTAACGGCGACACCGGCAGTAACACATAGCCGAGCGATCCGGCCAGCATGATGGCCACCGTGAGGAGCGTCGTGCCCACCGGACGATGAATGAAGGCGGTCAGAAGGTTCATCGGCCGGGAGGGAGGGGTTCAGGGTCTTCCCAGCCGGGCAGTTGCAAGCCGGGACGATCGGCCAACGGAGCATGCGCCAGATTGTCGCCCGGTTGGTGCGGTCCCAAATGCGTGACATGCTCGCCCGGCGAGCGGCCGAGCCATTCAGCCTCGTAAATGTCGCCTAAGTAGGCGCCGTCTTTGTCGTAGGCGGTGACGCCGGCCAGAAAGCCGGCCCAACGGCCGTGCTCATCATAGAGGGCGTTGTTGGAATACCAGCCGGCGAATTTGCCGGAACGCACCTTCCAAAGCGGCGTCATCAAAACCTCACGCGGGCGAAAACAGGGCTGATAAGGAATGCGAGGTACAACAAATTGCATCGTAATCTTGGTGGCCGGAAATGTCCACGCGTGGCGGCCTCCGGCCGTCTGCGAGTCTTTCGCTGCGCGACAGGCGCGACTATCATGGCGGAAGTTCCACGCGAGCCACAACCGGAGCCGCCCGATGTTCAAAAAATACGCCTGCCTGAATTTGTTCTTCATCACAATCGCCTGCGGCGTGTGCGCCGCCGCGCAGGCGGCAAACACCCAACGCCCCAACATCGTGTTCATCTTTTCCGATGACCACGCCTACCAGTCGATCAGCGCCTATGGGCACAAGCTGAACCACACGCCGAACATCGACCGTATCGCCCAAGGCGGCATGCGTTTCGATCGCTGCCTGGTGACCAATTCGATTTGCGGCCCCAGCCGGGCGGTCATTCTCACCGGCAAATATTCGCACCTCAACGGTTTTTACAACAACACCAACAACGTCTTCGACGGTTCGCAGACGACCTTTCCCAAGCTGCTGCGCCAGGCGGGCTATCAAACGGCGATTGTCGGCAAGTGGCACCTGGTGAGCGACCCCACGGGCTTCGACTATTGGGAAATCTTGCCCGGCCAGGGGCAATACTACAACCCGCCCATGATTCGCAACGGCCGGCGCGTGAAGCACACCGGCTATGTCACCGACATTATCACCGATCGGTCGCTTGAGTGGCTCAAGGGCCGCGACAAGGACAAGCCTTTTCTGTTGATGTGCCAGCATAAGGCGCCGCATCGCGAGTGGGAACCAAACACGAAGTACCTCAAGGATGAATACGATCGTGAATATCCGGAGCCGGAGACGCTCTTTGACGATTATTCGGGCCGCGGTCTCGCCGAGAAAACGCAGGACATGACCATCGCCAAGACCATAACCCAGCGCGACACCAAGCTGGAGACGCCCAAGACGCTCACGCCCGAACAACGTCAGGCCTGGGACGCTTATTATGAGCCGCGCAACCGCGCGTTCATGGAGGCGAAGCTGGAAGGGCGCGATTTGGTGCGTTGGAAATATCAGCGTTACATGCACGACTACCTGGCCTGCATCGCGTCGGTCGATGAGAGCGTGGGCCGGTTGCTCGATTATCTGAAAGAAGCCGGGCTGGAGGAGAACACGATCGTCGTTTATTCGTCCGATCAGGGCTTTTATCTGGGTGAACACGGTTGGTTTGACAAGCGGTGGATCTTTGAGGAATCGTTGCGAACGCCGCTGTTGGTGCGATGGCCCGGCGTGACGAAGCCCGGCAGCGTGAACGACGACCTCGTCTCGAACCTCGACTTCGCCGAGACTTTCTTGGAGGCGGCCGGCGTGCCGGCGCCCGCTGAAATGCAAGGCAGCAGTCTGGCCAAGGTATTGGCCGGCCAAACGCCGGACGACTGGCGCAAGAGTCTTTATTATCAGTATTATGAGTATCCTGGCCCGCACAGCGTGCGCCGCCATTACGGCGTGGTGACCGATCGTTATAAGCTCGTGTATTTCTACGAGCCTGACGTCAATTACTGGGAGCTGTTTGACCGGCAGGCGGATCCGCGCGAGTTGAAGAGCGTGTTTGGCGAGGCTGAATATGCGGATGTGCAAAAACAGCTTGAAGAGGAGTTAGCGCGGCTGCGCGACGTGCTCAAGTTGCCGGAGCACGACCCGCCCGAAGCGGATATCAAACCGCGCAAGCAAGCGGTGAAGAAGGGCTAAGACACTTGCGAAGCGGCGGAAATCACGCTAGCATTCACTCTGGTGTTTTGCCATTGCCGAGCTACGGCGACAGCCGCAACGCAGCGCCGTGACAAACCACCGCACTCCAACGGAAACAAGGAGCATGGGAACGGATCGCATCCGTTCGACGACGATGTCCAACGACCCAATGACCGCCTTCTTGCAGATGTACGTGTTCGTACTGGCTGGGTTTGTCGGCTTTCAAGTGATCACGCGCGTGCCGCCGCTGCTGCATACGCCGCTGATGTCGGCCACGAACGCCATTTCGGGTATTTCGCTAGTCGGCTCGCTCATTATGGCCGGCCGCGGCAGCCATGAAATGGT
>DASVGM010000480.1:0-14584 GCA_036379555.1 Pirellulales bacterium
CGCTGCACCTGCAATTCGCCTATTATGAATCGTCACTGGTGGTGGAGTATCTGATCGAAAAATACGGCTTGCCGATACTCAAGCGAATTCTCGTCGATCTGGGCGTGGGCATGTCCATCAACCAAGCGCTGGCGCGTTACGCCGGTTCGCTCGACGCGCTCGATCGCGAGTTCGCAGAGTATGCGATCCAACGCGCCAAGCAGTTCGCGCCGCAAGCCGATTGGAGCGATCCGAACTTGCCCGCCAACACCAGCGCGGCTGATCTTATCAACTGGCTTCGCGAGCACCCCAACAACTATCGGGCGTTGCGTCAGTTGGCAAGCCGGCATTTCGGCGAGCGCGCGTGGAGTGAGGCGCAGACGCCGCTGAAAAAGATGATCGAACTCTATCCTGACGACGGCGGCGCGGATTCTCCGTATCTGTCGTTGGCGCAGACGTATCGGGAACTGGCCGATGGCAAGTCGGAGCGTGCGACGTTAGAGAAACTGGCGGCGCTGACCGCTGACAATACCGAGGCGTTGACTCGTTTGGCTGAACTAGCCATCGTAGCGGAAGACTGGCCGGCGTTGCGGAAATACGCGGATCGTTTGTTGGCGATTCAGCCGCTACGGCCGGCGACGTATCGCTGGTTGGCGACGGCGGCTGAGCACACCGACGACGCGCCGGCGGCGTTATCGGCCTGGCGGGCGCTGCTGGCGCTCGACCCCATCGACCCGGCGGAGGCGCATTATCAATTAGCCAGGCTGCTGCGCAAAACCGGCGATTTGGCGGCGGCCAAGCGCCAGGCGCTCATGGCATTGGAGGAGGCGCCGCGGTATCGTGCCGCCCAACGCGAACTGCTGGCCATCGTGCGCGAAATGAAAAGCCCGTAACGCCGGTCGAAAAAAACGCGGTTCGATCGGGCCGCGACGCGGCAAACCGTGTAACCCGCGTTGCTTTGCTAAACACTCTATTTATTAGCCCGGATTATTCATCGGCCCTCGCAAGGGCGGCGCACCCTGCGTAGCAGAACTCGTGAGAGTTCTGGCCGTAAACCACGGCCACGGCCAGACTTCTCACGAAGTCTGCTACGTGGCGAAACAGACGAGTCGTTCGTACATCGTCCCAGGAAGGGACAAGCCCCGGAGTTAACTGAAATGGGAAACCATAAACGTATCTATTTGTCCGCCTTGGTCGTGACGGCGGCGTTGGCTAGCCAGCGTGGGCGGGCCGATGATGAACAGCCCCCTGCCGAACAGCCCCCTGCCGAACAGCCTTCTGCCGAACGGCCTCAACCGGGTGACCGAGCGGCCGAAAGCCGCGGCCCGCGACGGTTTGGATTTCCGGCCTGGGGCGGGCGTTTTGGCGGTCGCCCTCGTTTCGCCACCGCCGAAAAAGAGGGGAACCAGCCCCAGGATGAATCCGCGGAACGCGGCGAGGCGCCGGGCGAACGGCGTAGCCCGCCATTAGGCCCTGGTCGCCGCGGTCATCGCCCGGAGACTTCTCCTGATCGACGTGCCGATGGCATGCGGCATGATGAGCCCGCTCAGGCGGCGGGGTCCGATCGCGAGAGAGAAGCCGGTCATGGCCCGGCGGGTGATCGCCCACGGTTCGGCCGCTTTGGCAGCCCAGGCCACCGTCCATCCGCATTCGCCCGGCATGGTTTTGATCCGCGAAATATTCGTGGCGGCGGCGCGGCGCACTTCGCCCATAATCAGCGTCCTCACCACCGGCCCGCTGGGCGCGCGACTGCTGCGCACGCCTCGCGCGGTGGCCATTACCTGGCTACTTATCGCCATCATAGTGGTGGTTGTTCACACGGAGAATGTCGCGGTGGTCACGAGCGACATCGTGCTCACCGATCTCACGATCGTGGGTGTGGACACCGCGCGCACTCGGCGCATCATGGCCACCGAGCGCATCATGGCCACCACGCGCGATTTGCACATCACGGCCACCGATCGCATCATGGGCACCACGCGCACTGGGCGCGTCACGGCCACCGATCGCATCATGGGCACCACGCGCACTGGGCGCGTCATGGACACCGAGCGCATCATGGGCATCACGCGCACTGGGCGCATCATGGACACCGAGCGCATCATGGGCATCACGCGCACTGGGCCCATCACGACCATCATTGCCACCGCGCCTGTCACCGCTCGCAAGGCGAAGGCCACGGTCGACATCACTCCGGCCCACACCCAGCGTGGCACGGTGAGGGGCGATAGGCGAGCGTGCTCGCCCGGAAGTCTCCCGATCGTACGTTTTCAACTAGCAAGTACACGAATATGACCTTCGCCCGATTTCATCGACGTTGTTATCTGAATTTCGCATGTATCGCCGGCCTGCTCATGGCGGCCGGTTCTATTCATAACGCGGCCAGGATTACCCTGGCGGCTGAAGCCGATGATGGCGCCGACAACTCCGCGGCGGTGCGGGCGTTGATTGTCGCGCTTGACGACGACGACGCGGGTGTGCGGAAGAACGCCGCGCTGGCGCTGGGCCAAATGCCCGAGACGCCAAAAGCCGCCATACCGGCGTTGGTCAAGTCGCTCAAGGATGCGGACATTGACGTGCGCGGCGCGGCGGCGGTGACACTCGGACATGCTGGCCCCGCCGCCGAGGCCGCCGCCGTGGACCTCGTCGCTCTGCTGAGCGATACCGACGCCGATTTGCGCGGGGCGGCCGCCCTGGCCTTGGCTCGCATTGGCAAACCGACGGAGGGCGCCGCCGCGGCTTTGGCGACTCTGGCCGAACAGAACGACACGTTCCTGCGGATCTACGCGCGTTGCGCGCTGGCCGTGCTGGACGATGATCCACAACCGCACGTCGAGGCGCTTTGCGATCTTTTACAAGCGGATGAAACGGCCGTGCGCGAGGCCGCCGCCTACGCACTGGCCGAGGCCGGGCCGCGCGCCAAAAATGCCGACAATCAACTGGCCGCCGCCGTGAACGATCGCGAAGCCGACGTGCGCCGGGCGGCGATCGACGCGCTGGCCGCCATCGAGTCTGAGTCGCCGCGGACGATCGAGGCATTGCGCGCCGCCCTCAAAGACAAGGATGCGGAGCTGCGCGCCTTGGCCGCCTTGGCGCTGGCCGACCTGGGGCCGGCCGCGGAGAACGCGGCGCCGGCGCTGGCCGATGCCGCGCGTGACACCAATGCCGACGTGCGCGGCGCCGCGATTTTCGCCTTGGGAGAGATCGGCTCGGACGACGAAGCGGTCATCGCGCGACTGGTGGCGGCGTTAAAAGACTCTGACGCCGACGTCAGGCAAGCCGCCGCCGCCGCGCTGGGAAACATCGCCGCTATGCGGGCGGAGTGAGCTGATGCTAACGTCGATTCACCACCGCGAAGGCCAGTTGCTCCAACTCGATGGCTAAATCGACGCCCACCTGTCTCACGTGTTCGGGCAAGCTGATGGTAAACGGGGCGAAATTCAATATGCCATCCACGCCCGCGGCCACCAACCGGTCGGCGACGGTCTGCGCCGATTGCGCCGGAACCGTGATGATTCCCAGGCGAATGCGATGCACCGCCGCCACTTCGGGCAAACGGTCGAGAGACTCGACCGTAAGCCCGCCGATGCGCTTGCCGATGACTTCGCTCTTGGTGTCAAACGCGGCGACGATGGAAAAACCACGTTGCAGAAAGCCGCGGTAGCCAAGCAGGGCGCGCCCCAGATTGCCCACGCCCACCAGCGCGGCGGGCCAGCGCTGATCGGTGCCCAAGATACGTTTGATCGCGGAAATCAGTTCGTCGCAACGATAGCCGACGCCCGGATGGCCAAAATGCCCGAAATATGCCAAATCTTTGCGTACCTGGGCATCGCTGAATCCCAGCACGCTCCCCAGGCGATTTGAACTGGTTGCTTCATAGCCGTCGCGAACCAGATGTTCCAGCTCGCGCAAGTAAAGGCTGAGGCGCGTGACGACCGCTTTGGGCACGGAGTCGTCCGCGGCGGGGTCGAATTGTTTCTTGTTCGGTTGCGGCATCAGGCGACGGCGGGAGGGCGAGAACAAGTATTTGCTGTCTCGGAATGGGATATGCAGTATACCGTTCGTGCCATCACTTGGGCAAAGAGAAAATCTGCCGCCGCCATGCGGGGAAATGGGCTATTCATGGTCGACCTTCGCTGACTAAAAAAGAACCCGCCCCGATGATTTCATTCTACAAAATGGGCTACGGTACGCTATCAATGAAACCGCCTTACGACCAACGCGAAATCAATCCGCCGCAGCGCCACGTCGGCCACCAGCAACAACGCCGCGGCCGTCAAAAGATAAGGCCAAAGCGGCGTGGTGCGTTGCGCGGCGCGCTGCGTTTCGGCGAACACGTCGGCGGCCTTGGGGTTGTAAACGCCGCCGGAGACTTCCGCCAGCGAACGCAACAACGCCTCGTTCATCGGCCGCAACCGCAATTCGTCGGCATAGCCGACCATCAAGCCGCGCGATTGGCGGTAGGCCGCCGCGCCTTGTTGCTTTTGCACCAGTTCCAAGTGGTACGCGCCCGGCTGCGGGGTATCGAATGCGCCGACGTAACGCCCAGGCGCGGTTTGCTCCATCGACAACTTGCGATGGCCCAGTTGAGGGTCGATCACCGTCAACTCCGTTTCCGCCTGGTTCAGATAACGGCCGGCGGGGTCGATGGCATCGACCGTGACCGTGGCCCGGCGGCCATGTTGCGCCACGTCGACCATCACGCCCTTCGTCTCGCTCTTGCGCATCGCATGCCGCACGACTTGCGCCCAGAACTTGCCATAGCCGGGCCAGCTTAGCCACTCGGCGGCCCAGCGGCTTTTGGCGTCGGAAGTGAAAGCCACGGTCATGCCCAGGCCGTAACGCCACCAGGCCAAGAGCGGGTCGCCTTTTTCGGAGGCCAACACCAACTCGCTGGTCGGCTTGACGCGCGTCATCACGTAGCCCAGCAGGAACGGCGCGGCTTCAAAGTCGATATCGGCCAGGGCCTGGCTGGGCCGTACCACCTGCGGCAAAAACGGTTGCTCGTCGATGGCCGATTTGCTGGCCGTGACCGTCTCTTTGGCGAAAATCTGCGGAATGCTGCCGGGGTCGTCGGTGAAATAGTACCTGCCTTGCCCGATGCGAGCGATTTCTTCCAACAACTGCTCGTCGGCCCCGTTGCCGACGCCCACGGTCGAAATGGTGATGCGCGAGGTGGCCATGTCGTTGGCCAGTCCTTCAAAATCGCCGGGGGCGGAGATGCCGTCTGTCAGAATGATGACGTGCTTGAGCTTGGCCACGGTGTTTTGCAGGGCGGCGAAAGCTTCTTCCATGGCCGGGGCCATGTTCGTGCCGCCGCCGGCCTCCAAGCGGCTGATGTCGTCGATGATGCGCCCCTTGTTCGCGGCCGGTTGCAACTCGCTGATCCAAAAAGTTTCGCCCTCGAAAGCGATCACACCCAACTTGTCGCCGCCGCCCAGCAACTCGGCCGCGCTTTTTGCCGCTTCCTTGGCCAACTCGATTTTTTCGCCGCCCATCGAGCCTGATTTGTCAATCACCAGCACCATCGCCAGGCTCGGCTTTTCTTTTTCTTTCTCGAAGTCGCTGCGCACCGGCAAGATTTCTTCCAGCACCGACTTATAATAGCCGCCCAAGCCGAAGGACTGCTCGCCGCCCAGCATCATCAGCCCGCCGCCCAGGTCTTGCACATAGGTTCGGGCAATCTCCATCTGGCGTTGCGAGAGGGCGGTGGCCGGCACGTTGGACAGGATGATCAATTCGTAGTTTTGCAAATCAGCCAGGCCGTCGGGCATGCCTTCCGGCGGCCGCACATCGACCTGAATCTCTTCTTGTTCCATCGCCCAGGCGAAATGTTGCGCTAGCTTAGGATCGCTCTCGACCAGCAACACGCGCGGTTTTCCGGAGGTGAATACCAAGCCCGATTCGGCGTTGTTGTCGAGCAGCGTGTCTTGCTTCAGGCCGCTGACGCGCACGGTGTATTGGGCCAGTCGTTCGTCGGTGATGGACTGCTGGAACCGCAGTTTGTTTTCGCCCTTTTTCAGTTGGCGGCGTTCGCCCACGACTTTATGCGCCCCGCGATAGACTTCGATCAGCCCTTCATCATCATGATTGCCGTCGATGGTCACCTCGACGTAAAACGGCTCGCCTTCGCGCACCTGCGCCGGCACGCTGACGCGCGAGACTTGCACTTCAGGATCGGCGCGCGTGGCGAGCGGCACGGTGGAAATGGGCACTTCGGCGCGTAAGGCGGCCCGCACGGCGTCGCCGGCGGTTTCGTTGCCATCGCTTAGCATCACGATCCGCGGCACATAAGCAGGCGGCGCGGCGCCGGCCGCGGCTTCAATCGCCGCCGCAAGATCGGTGCCCTGTCGATCGACGACCGGGTCGCCCGCGGGCGGGCGGGCGTTCGGTAGCGCCGTGACGGCGGCGAACGGCAAGAAGCCGACGCGGTTGGCCTGTTGGTGCGGCAGGGCCTGCTTCAAAAACGCGTCAACCGCCGTTTTCGCGTCGTCGCCCACGCTCAGGCTTTGATCGATGGCGAACACGACGTATTGTTCGTGAGTCGGTCGAATCAGCGTGAGGCCGGCCAGCGAAAGCACGAGTAAGAGCAAGATGGCCAGCCGCGCCAGCAGCGACGTGACCCGCTGCCAGCGGGCGAAATCGACCAAGCTGCGCACGAAATAGTAGGCCACCGGCGGCACGGCGACGAGCGTCGCCAACCACGCCGGATCGGTCAGGTCAAGCCGCCACCAGGAGTCGGTCATGGGTTTCGTCGCGCAGGCCGTTGGCTAAAAGGTTGATAATAATGTCCTGGTTCACCGGAAACTGGAGTTTCAATCCACGGGCGTTAGCTACACAAGGAACGCATCCTGCTAAGAATTTCGTGGCATCCTGCGACGAAGGTTTATCGCTCTAGCGCCAAAACCGGAAGGCAAGGGAGGAGGCGAAGCGTGCTTCGCCCCGACTCCGGTTTCGGCTCCTGGAGCGGCGCTCGCGCTCGCACCTTTGCGCCCGTCGATCCTCCGTCCTGGACGTCTATCATCGTAGCGCCATCAATGCCATCAAGCAACCGCTTGGCGGAGAAACTCTCCTCGCCCAGGTTGTCCACCTCCAGCCTATTCGTGGCCGCGCCGAGCGGATTGTCCACAAAAAAAAACGGCCGCCTCCAGCGCGGGTGCTGTTTGAGGCTCCGTTCACCTAAACGCTGGCCATCGACTCATCAGGGCGGTTATAATCAAAGTTAACTTCCCCAGGCACCTGGAGCGTATCGTCATGCGCGGCGTCAATCGAGCGTTGATTGTTTGTTGCCTTCTGACGGCCGGATTGTTCCGGCCGAGCGGCGCGTTGCCAGCGGAGCGAACCACCGACCCCGATTTGAAGACGCCGGTGCAAATCACCGGGCGTGTCATCAACGAGAGCGATGGCCTGCCGGCGGCGGGTGCTGATGTGTTCGTTTTGCTGCCTGCGCCCGAAGGCGGACGCACCTATTATTGGCCACTGCCGCTCAAGCAAATCAAAGCCGACGCCAATGGTAAGTTCGCTTATGAAACGTCGCATTCCGGCCGTCATGTGGTTTGGGCCAATCACGGCAAATTGACGTCGCGACAAAAGACGATCGGCGGCGAAAAGGTGTTGGTGAACGCCGACGGAACCTCGTCCGATGCGGTTTTGTTGCGGCTGCGGCCGGCGGTCTCGGTGCGGGCCATGGTCAGCGACGAAGCAAACGGGCGACCAGTGCAAAACGCCACGGTGCATTTGGGCTGGAGCGATTTGGCTGATTTTCAAACTGACGCAAACGGTTTGGCGAACGTCGAACCGCTGACGAGCGAACGCTGGTTTTTCGAGGTTTGGGCGCAGGGTTACGCCAAGCAGGTTCGTTGGCTGAACCTCGAAGCGGGCCACGACGGCGAACTGCCCATCGCCCTCGCGCCCGGCGCCACGGTCGAGGGCGTAGTTCGCGATCCAGACGGCAAACCACTCGCCGGCGTCGAGGTCGGCGCCTCGGTCGCCGGCAAGCGCGATCTCAATTGGCATTATCAGCTTAGCGACGATCAAGGACGATATCGAATTGGCAACCTGCCGCTGAACGAAACAATCACATTATCGGTCGCCAAGGACAAGTTCGTTCGCGATCGTCTGGAAATCCCCGTGAGCGAACCTACCACGGGGTTCGATTTCACAATGACGCGGCGGCCGCACGGCGGCGCGGTGAAGGGCATTGTTATCGACCGCGATGGGCGGCCCGTTCGCGGCGCGGTCCTGACCAATCGCGGAAATCATTCCGCCGACGAGCGCCGCGCCGTCAGCGACGCCGCCGGCCGGTTCCTGCTCGACGATCTTTTCCACGGTTTTTCGGGCTGCCAACTGGCGATCAGCGCCAAGGGGCTGGCTCCCACCGTGCTGGATGTGACTCCCGGGAAGGCCGACGCGCCGGCCGAACTGAAGGTGGCATTGCAGCCCGGCCACCGCATTTCGGGCAAAGTCACTGGCGAGAATGGAACGCCCTTGAGCGATGTGTATGTCAGTTGGAACCAAAACGGCATTTTGCTGGTTGGTGCGACGCAGACCAACGAAGAAGGTGGTTTTGAGTTGGACTCGCTTCCCGACGGTTGCCTGCTCAGCTTCAGTAAGCAGGGCTATTCTGCGCTCCGCGATGCGTCGTTGCCGCTCGATGGCGAAGGCGTGGTGAAAGTCACCCTCAGCCCGCAGGGCGTCATCCGTGGTAATGTGGTCGATGCGCGCACGGGCGCGGCGGTGCGTTCATTTCGCGTCAGCCTCAACTTTTCACCGCATCAACTGGCCGGCGACGTGCGCGGAACGATTCTTACGGATCTGGTCGATCCCGGCCAGCAGTATCAGTCGGATGAGGGATTATTTGAAGTAAACGGGTTGCTGTTGCGCATGCCGCTGCAGGTATCGGTCGACGCCGAAGGCTACGAGCGGTGCGTTAACGAACGGGTTGAATGTCGCGCGCCGGACGAATCGCGGACCATCGAATTCCGCATGGTGGCGGAAGATCCGGCCAAGTTTGTCTCGTACCGTGGCAAGCTGCTTGATGCCCACGGCGAACCGATCGCCGGTGCGCAGTTACGCCTGATCGTAGCCACCACCCGCAACAGTCGCGACCGCGATCGGTTTCCTTTCAACTGGACGATGATTGAAAACGGGCAATTGGCCCGACAGAGCGGCGTTCGCCGCTTCCTTCAAGCGGCGACGGGAGAAGACGGCACATTTCACTTTGAGCGCGTCCCTGGTGACTTTGATACCGAGCTTGTCTGGTGGGGTAAAGACATCGCGCCCGGCCGCCGCCCAGGCCTGGAAACGCTGGGTCAACCGGAGCGAGACGCGATTGAGATCGTGCTTGAGCCGTCGGCACACATCATCGGCAAAATCGATCGTGCGGCGTTTCCTGATGCGACGCGTGTTTCGCTCCGTCCGGTGTCGCGGGGCGTCATGGACTCAAAGACCGCCACACTCAAGCAAGGTCAAGAAACTTTTGAGTTTTCAGGTCTACCGGCCGGCGCGTATACGATCAATTTGATGGGACCGGCGAAATCGGTCGGGTCACGCGGCGGAGTGAGGTTCGAGCCTCTGGGAACGGTGAAGGTTGATCTGGAACCAGGCGACGTGAAAAGGGTGGAGTTTGTTCAAAAGGCGGCGGCAGGAGCGTCCAACGATACTGCGCGCGGGCGGAATTGAGGCCGTCGCCTCTCCCTGGGGCGACCTGCCCTGGCCGCTTCCTTTGACGACCCAGACAGATCGCCCCACGAGAAGCGGCCCCTCCTTCCTTTTTGGCCGCGCACGGTATGAACTGTCAAAGCCAGTCGGCTGCTCATGAATCGTGGCGTTGGCGCAAGGCTTCGTAAAATAGCACCGCGGCCGCGGCGGAAACATTCAAACTATCGGGGGCGCCGCGCATCGGCAGACGAATCGGCGTCACGTCGCCGGCCCGCCAGACGCTCGAAAGACCGGCGCTTTCGCTGCCCAAAACAATCGCGCTCGGGCCGCGAAAATCCGCGGCGGTGTAAAGCGTTGCCGCATCGACTCGGGCCGCATAGATGCCAAACGACCGCCGACGCAGAAAATCCAAGGTTTCTTGCGTTTCCGCCACACAGACCGGCAAGCTGAATACCGTTCCCAGGCTTGCCCGAATCACGTTTGGGTTGTATAAGTCGGTGCCCCGGCCGACGGCAATCAGCGCGGAAACACCGGCGGCAGCGGCGGTGCGCAGCATGGCGCCGAGGTTTCCCGGTTTTTCAATGTCTTCCACCACCGCCAACAACGGCGGTTCCGGCAGCGTCAACTGCGCGAGCGTTCGCCGCGGCGTGTGAGCCACGCCGATGACGCCCTCCGCCCTTTCGCCGAACGCCAATTTGGCGAATACCGGCGGCGTGACCGCGAACCAGCGCGCCGCCGATTCACGCAAGCGTTCGATCGCCAGATGAGCGTCGGCCGATACCGCCAGCGGCTCGCAGACAAACGCCTCGATGAACTCCACGCCGCCCGTCACCGCGCGCGCCAACTCGCGCGCTCCCTCGATGAGAATGCGGCCTTGCTTTTCACGTTGTCGCCGCTCCCTTAAGTGCGCGGCCTGTTTAACGTGCGCGTTGTGCGTGCTGGTGATGAGCTGCGTCGACACTTCGTTTTATCACTCACCCACCGGCCCTTGTCGCGGCGGTTGGCGGTCGGCTAGTTCGCGAATCCAGATATTGCGAAATCGCACCGGGTTGCCATGATCTTGAATGACCAACGGCAGCTTCTCGCCGTGCGGCTGATACTTCGGCGCTTCAAACCAAGAGGTGCCGCCGAGCAACTCGGAGTGATTCTGTACGACAATGCCGTTGTGCAGCAGCGTCAGGTAGGCCGGCTTGGCAAGCTTGCCCTTGCCGTCAAAACGCGGCGCCTCGAAAAGAATGTCATAAGTCTGCCACTCGCCGGGCTTGCGGCAAGCATTCACCAGCGGCGGCCACTGCTTATAGATCGAGCCGGCCTGACCGTCAAAGTAGGTGACATTCTCGTGGGAATCGAGAATCTGCACCTCGTAGTTGCTCATTAAAAAGATGCCGCTGTTGCCGCGTCCTTGGCCCTCGCCCTTCACTTCGTTGGGCGCCGCCCATTCAAGATGAATCTGGCAGCTTCCAAAGGCTTGCTTCGATGTGATCGATCCGCCATGAGTCGTCGCCACGCCGTCCTTGATCTGCCATTTTTCGGCGCCGTTCCACTGCGAGAGATCGTGGCCGTCAAACAAGGCCAAGGCGTCGGACGGCGGAGCCGCTCCCTCGCCCGGCGTCACCACCGCGGGCTCCGGCCAGATTCTGCCGCTCTTATATTCGCCTGCCACGACGAAGCTGAGCAGGCCGCCAATCAGCAAAAACAGCAAAGCATAAATACACCGCTTCGAGATAGACATCGTTGGATCGCCAAGTGTGAAAATGCGCAGTAAGAACGCTATTCCTACCGCGCCACGCCTTGCGCCGCAATCGGCTCGTGGAATCCGTTTCCTGGAACGCAATGGCGCGGTCGTTCGCCGCAACGATACCATGCGCCGCCCGAACAGAGGCGTCCCTCTTGGAGTGCGGCGATTCATCGCCGCTTTCCCCCGTCGCGGAGCGACCTTTTCTTTTCAACCAGATTCCTGGCCGCGCGACGTATACCAAGGAAAGGTACGGGGCTGTTTGCTTGCCGGAGAATGGGCCTGCTGGCCCGTCACGGTTGATTGGTGACGGCCTGCAAAGGAGGCCATCCTACGTGAGCGCGTAAAAACGCAACATATCCCGACGTATGTATTTAGAGGCTATCCGAAAACTCGCCGTGGGGCGGGCCGCCGGCCCGTCTGGAAGCGAAAGACGGCTCGGCGAGCCGCCCCACGATACGCCGCCACGGCGAAATTCAAGTTTTCGGATAGCCTCTTAGTAGGACAGGCCGGATCAAGATGCCACATCGTTGTGTAGCGTTTTGATACATGTGTTGCAAAATACAACAGTCGTTTTGCAACAGTCGAGTCGGGGCTTGGGTTGAACCAAGCCCCGACCCGTCACGGTTGCGTACCTCGAAGTTTGCCCGAAACTGCCAGGAAGCCGGCTTCTCTTGTTCCGAAAAGTTGCCGATTCGTGAGTATTTCCTAGCGTTTCCGCATCCGCGCTGTTGCTTTGCCTCTTCTTCTCGCCGGCCCCGGCCAGCCTTTCTCTGTTCCGAGTTTTGCCTCTTCGTTCCAGAGAAAGCGAAGTCTCTTCTTCTCTATCTCTCTCTATCTGCAAGGCGCGTGCCAATGTGTGATGTTTTGCACGGTGGCAAACCGTGGCCGCCGCGATTATGATGACGTTCGCCCGGATTATTCATTGTTTTGTGGAGTTCCTCATGTGTCGCCCTGCTTGGCTAATCATTCTTCTTTGTGTCAACCTGATGGTGGGGTGTTCGAGCGGCGATACCGCCAAGCGGCCCGCGCCGGCCGCCGGTGCGACGGCGGCGAGCGATGCCATCACGGTGGCCTTTGTCAGTAACAATCCATTCGAGTTTTGGGCCATCGCCCGCAAAGGCACCGAAAAGGCGGCCGCTGAATTACACCTGAACGTCGAGTTTCGCATGCCGCCGCAAGGCACCGGCACGGAACAGCGGCAGATTGTGGAAGATTTACTCGTGCAGGGCGTAAAGGGCATCGCGGTTAGCCCCGTCGATCCGGCGAATCAGGCAGAATTCTTTGACGAGGTGGCCGCGCAAGTGCCGCTCATTACTCAAGACAGCGACTTGCCGCCGGGCAGTAAGCGGCTCTGCTTTTTAGGCACCGATAATTACGAGGCGGGCAAGGCCGCCGGCCAACTCGTCAAAAAGGTGCTGCCCAAGGGTGGACGAGTGGCCGTTTACGTGGGCAGTATCGACGCTCAGAACGCCATCGACCGGCGCCAGGGTGTGCTCGACGAACTGGCCGGCAAAAAGGGCGCTCCGACCGCGGACGGTTCGCAGTTGGATCAGTTTACGTTGCTCGGCACCTTCACCGATAGCTCCAAGCAGGAGGAGTGCAAACGCAAAGTGGAAGATACCTTGGTGACACACGCCAAAGACGATCCCGAATCGCTCTGCCTGGTGGGGCTTTGGGCCTATAATCCGCCGGCCATGCTGGCCGCGGTGAAAGATCAGGGATTGGCCGGCAAGGTCAAGCTGGTGGGCTTTGACGAAAACGAGGAGACGCTGCAAGGCGTCGAAGACGGCCATATCTTTGGCACCGTCGTGCAGCAGCCGTTTGAGTTCGGCTATCAGGCGGTGAAGATGCTGGCCGGCCTGGCCAAGGGCGATAAGTCGGCCTTGCCCGAAAGCGGCGTCGTTCACATCGATTATAAAGTCATTCAGCAAAACAACGTCGTCGCGTTCCGCGAGGAACTGCGGCGGCTGAAGGGGGCGGCGAGCGAGTGAATGGCTGCTGAAAACGAAAACCCGCCTTTGGTCGATGCCGCCGGCATTACCAAATCGTTTCCCGGCGTGCGCGCCTTGGAAAACGTCGCGCTGCGGTTGGGCCACGGCGAAACACTCTGCGTGGTGGGCGAAAACGGGGCGGGCAAATCGACGCTGATGAAAATTCTGGGAGGCGTCCACACCGCCGATTCCGGCGCCATCCGCCTCAATGGCGAACCGGTCGAAATCGACACCGTCCACACGGCCCAACGGCTCGGCATCACGCTGATTCATCAAGAGCTAAACCTGGCCGAAAGCCTCGACGTGGCCGGCAATCTCTTTCTGGGCCGCGAACCTCGCTGGGCCGGGCCGCTGAAGCTGATTCGCCGCGACATCTATCGCGATGCCGCCGTCGTCATGCGGAGGCTGGGCCTCGATTGTTCGCCGCGCACGCCCGTCGGGCGGCTTTCCATCGGACAGCAGCAGCTTGTCGAGATCGCCCGCGCCATGACGCTGCGCAGCCGCATCCTGATTATGGATGAGCCGACGAGCAGCCTCACGCAGAAAGAAACCGAGCGCCTGTTCGCAGTCATTCGCGATCTGAAACGCGACGGCGTGAGCATCTTGTATATCTCGCACCGCCTGGCCGAAGTGCGCGAAGTGGCCGATCGTGTTACGGTGCTGCGCGATGGCCGCAACGCCGGCGAACTGGCGCGGAGCGAAATATCGCACGAGGCCATCGTGCGGCTGATGGTCGGCCGCGACGTGAAGCAGTTTTTTCATCGCCCCACGACCGCCGCGCCGGTTTCGCCCTCCGCCGCCGCGGTGTTTGAAGCCAGGCGGATTGTCGTGCAGGCAGCGCAGCGGCGACCGATCAGCTTCGCGCTGTCCGCCGGCGAAATTACCGGCATGGCCGGCCTGATGGGCGCCGGACGCACGGAATTGGCCGAAGCGATTTTCGGCGTCCGGCCGCTCGTTTCGGGAGAGCTGGCCGTGGATGGCAAACCAATCGGCGCAGGCTCGCCCGGCAAAGCGATTGCGGCCGGCATCTACCTGGTTCCCGAAGATCGTCGCAGCCAGGGGCTGTTGTTGGCGCAAAGCGTGAAGGAAAATATCAGCTTACCGTCGCTCAAGCGGCTGCAATGTGTCGGGCTGGTCAAGCGTCGGGCGGAACGCGAGTTGGCCGAACGCATGCGAGCGCGGCTGAATATTCGCACGCCGCGTATCGACCAACGGG
>DASVGM010000481.1:0-22080 GCA_036379555.1 Pirellulales bacterium
ACGGCCAGAATCTGTCGGGGGGCGCTCGTTCTAGCCGGTCAGTCAGCGCTCCCACCGGGGCAAGCCCGGCGGTGGCGGTGCGGAACAAATACGGTATGGGATCTTAGTTCGTTATCGTATCAAAGTCGGGCATTTTGCGCAGGCTAGTGCCGGCTACCCTCCGTCCCTGGCGACCGCGTGCTTTATGGCGTCGACGAACACGTCAAACTTGCCATTGACCACCATGCCGCGTGATGCGGCGGTAATGAACCGTTTTTCGGCCGACAACCGCTCGCAGTCCAACAGCGGGCTGGTCACGGCCCACAGCTTTTTCAACGTGGGCGATGCGATCTCTTCATCCGTGCCGGGATAAGCCAACGATTTTTGCGGTTCTTCGGTCACGATCAGATGATAGAGCGTGACAGGCCCGGCGGTCGAATCGACGCGATCCAGCGCGCCGCGAATCCAATCGGCGTCAGGCGGTTCAATTTGCCCGCGTGTGAGGTGCAGTACGATGGGGCTTAAGGCGGGTGAGCGGTTGTCGCCACACCACTGGCTCGCCAGTTCCGCGGCCAGTTCAAAAGACTTCACCGGCGGCGCCGCCGCGGTCGGCTCCAGGTCGAAATAGATCGGCTTTTTACGCGTGACATCAATCAAGCCGCCAATGCCGTTCGAGACCTGCTCTTGGGTTTCTTCAATGCGGATGGCGCCATCGGCCAGCGCGGTGTGGGCCACGATGGTTTGCCCGGCCAGCGGCCCTTCAAACGACGTGCGCACGTCCAACTCGCCGGCGGAATCAAGCCCGTAAGAGAGCAACGCCACATCGACGCGACCGGCGGGAATCTTGGAGATTTGCTTGAGCAAATCGTTGGCGTGTTCCTGCAATCGCCCCACGGGGTTTTGCGAACTGGCCGCGAAGGGATCGGCCACCGAACGGTCGAGCACCAGCATCACCAACGCGGTTTGTTCGATCGCCGCGGCGGGAGCTTCGGCGGCCGCGTCTGAAGTCGATGCGGCGACCGGCGGCGCTTCCGCCGTAGCTTCGGCGGCCGGTTCCGCCGTGGCCGCGCCGGCTTTCGAGGGCCATGCTTGCGTGTGCGCTTTGACCAGCGACAGCATCTGAATCAGATCGGCGATTTTGGCGTTGTAGATCAACCCGCGCGCGTTCGGATTGACCGTGACGTGCGCCGCTTGCAGCGTTTCAACCAGATGCGGCGGCAGGACGCTCGCGCGGCGAAACTGATCGCGGGCCGAGCCGATGGTCAGGTAAACGTAATTGGAAGGATACGCGGCGCCGACCACCGCGGCCGCGGCCGCCAGATGCGCTTGCAACAACAGCGGATGACCGCCCGGAGTGGTCAACTCCATCAACTTGCTGATGGCGAGCTGCGGATTTCCGTCGCCCGAGGCGCCGGCCGAGATATGCACGACGAGCGGCAGGCCCGGTTCGGGGCCGGCCTCGGCCGCCCAGCGGCCGATCAACTCGCGGCAAAATGTATAGGCGGCGATCTGCGGCGCCTTGGCGCCCAATGCCGGCTCATACCAGACGGGAAACTCGACGGACTCTTCGCGCGGCGGGCCGAAGCCGCCGGTGGGAATCTTGCGAACGCGGCTCTCCGTTCGCAGCGGCGCGGCGGCCAATTCGCCGGTGGGCACAAACTCGCGTCCGGCCAACGAACCGGACCAACGGCAGGCGACGTTCGCCTGGCCTTGCGCGTCCGATTGATAGCCGACCAGGGCCAGGTCGAAACTTGGCCCTGAAGTCAATTGTTTCAACAGCGCATTGATGGCCGTGGCCACGCGCTGGGAATTCGGCCGCGGGGAAGGCTTGCCTTCCGTCGTCAGCTCTCGCATTACCGCACCCATGCCCGACGATTCATCGACGAGCAACACCACACAACCGGGGCTTTGAATGTCGTTCATGCCCACAGGATACCCCGGCGCCGCGCGGGTTTCAAACACTTTTGTATCGACAGGAGCCTGCCCGATAGACGCATCGTGGGGCGGCCCGCCGGGCCGTCTGGCGCGAAAGACGGCTCGGCGGGCCGCCCCACGGTCGCGCTGCCACTGCCGAAGCGGGGCTTTTTAGGATTGGTGCGCAGGCGAAAGCAGGCGCTCGATTATTTTAATTTCAGCCACGAATCGGCGCCGAAGTTTAGACCGCTTGACGATGAACTGCCGCTGGTTGAAGAGGACGCCGGTAAGCTGGGAAGCCGCACGACTTGCCCGGCGGGAAGCCCCGTGGAGGTGCCCGCGCTGGCCGACGACTGGCTGCTCGGCATGGCTGATGTCGTGTTGCCGGTGAGCGTTGGTCCGGCGGTGCCGCTGACGGGTTTGACCGTGCCTCCGCTGCCGCTGGCTCCCGATGAATTGGGCACCGTGCTGGCCGTCGCCGCGCCGGTTTTTTTGCGTACCAGGCCCGGACGCTCGGGGAATCGCGCCGTGGATTCCACGGTTACGTCGGGCGTTCTGAGAGGCTGTTCCTTCTTTTTCTTGCGGCTGAACAGAAACCGGCTGCCGGCAAAGTGAGTGCCGTCGTAGATGGTGCCGCGCTGGAACGGGCCGGTGCCCAAGAACCACGAATCCTTGGCGGTCGAGACCACGGGAAACACTCCCGATTGCCAAACCGCCTGGCCGGTTTCGCGGTTGTAGGCGAAGCACGACAGCTTGGCGACGCCCCTTTGTGAGGTTGATTTGGCGAACGGGATTTCCGGAATGGCGGAGGGCACGCCGGCCGTGGTGCCGCCCGGTACGCTTATAGCCGGTATGCCTACCAGCACATCATGATGGTCGGTGCCGACACCGCCGGAGCGCACTTCCACCACCAAGTCGGCCGAGGCGGCGTCGGGCATCAGAATGCAGCCTTCCGACAGCATGTGCTGCCGCAACGTGCTGACAACATATTTATTGTCGACGCAATCGAGGAACTGGGGATCGAGATAGACATATTTGTCCACCAGCGGCCTGAAATCCATATTGTCGACGGCCCGATCGACGGCGGTTGAAATCAGCAACTGCTCGGTGGCTGTGCGCGAGCTGTCCGACCAGCGCGTGGTGCCACAGCCCACCGCCGATACGGCCAACACGATACTACACAGACAAACCGAACGCATGACAATGCTCAAAGGAAGTAAGCCGGCGAAGAGAAAGGCCATCGCCAAATTACCGGCGGGCGAAGTATAGCGAACTTGCGCCGACGTCTGAACCTGAATTCTCGCGCCGATTCACCGTATTGGAGAGTCGAACGGGAGAGTTGGGCAGATTGCGCGGTTTGAGTGCGAACCAGGCTAGCTTAGGTGCATCTCACTCATTACGATAGGCATCGCTGTCATACTCTGGGTAAAGCAAGAAGGAGAATCATCGCATGCCAAAGTTAAGCGTCGAGGGAGTGGGCGAATTTGAAGTGCCATCGGGAAAGCGGCTGGTATTGGCCTTGGAAGACGAGGCCGGCATCGACCAGCTTCATGCTTGCGGCGGCAACGCGCGTTGCACGACCTGCCGCGTGAATTTTACCGCCGGCGAGCCCGACAAAATGACGGCCGCCGAAAAAAGCGTGCTTGCCGCGCGTGGTCTGAGCGGCATTCGCCTAAGCTGCCAAATCCAATGCGACCACGACATGTCGCTCCAAGCCAGCAGTCGGCTGGCCGGCAGCGGTCGCAAAGACGCCGGCGCCCGACCAACCGACGAGCTTCAACCGCAGCCGGTCGAGTGGGTTGAAAAGGCGTAGACATCACATCTGAGAGGCTATCCGAAAACTCGGATTTCGCCGTGGCGGCGTATCGTGGGGCGGCTCGCCGAGCCGTCTTTTGCAGTCAGACGGGCCGGCGGCCCGCCCCACGGCGAGTTTTCGGATAGCCTCTGAGACACACTGTTGCCAAGACGCTATAATCCTTCCAATAGACGGAGGAACGACTTTGGACCTGATTGAACGATACAGCGAAGTTTGCCAGCGGGCGGCACGAGTCGGCGGAGAGGTGCTTTTGGACTGGGCCGGGCGTTTCAGCGTCCGCGAAAAAGGCCCCAGCGACCTCGTGACCGAGGCCGATCTGGCCGCTCAAAACGCCATTCGCAACGTGCTGCTGGGCGAATTCCCCGATCATGGTTTTCTGGCGGAGGAGAACGAAAACATCACCGGCGCCGCGGCCGACTGCCGCTGGATTGTCGATCCGCTCGACGGCACGATGAACTACGTGCATCACATGCCCAACTTTTCGGTGTCGATCGCGCTGGAGCAGCGAGGCGAGGTGATCGTCGGCACTGTCTTTGATCCCAGCAACGGCGAATGTTATTCAGCCGCCAAAGGCCGCGGAGCCTTTCTCAATGGAAACCGGCTCACGGTCAGCGGCAACAGCACGCTCGATCAGGCGCTGGTCGCGGTGAGTTTCGCCGCGCAGGTCCGGCGCGACGATCCCGAAATCGCGCAGTTTATTGAAGTCATGCTTCGCGCGCAGGGTATTCGCCGCATGGGGTCGAGCGCCTTGAACCTCTCGTATTTGGCGGCTGGACGCTTCGACGGCTATTGGTCGAAAGCGACCAAAATCTGGGATATTGCCGCCGGCGCCTTATTGGTGACCGAGGCCGGCGGCACGATCACGGATTATGACGGAGGTCCGCTGGCGATCGCCAAACCGCAGTTCATCGCCGCCGCCACCGCGCCGCTGCACAAAGAACTGCGCGAACTGCTCTGGTCGCGGCGATCCTGACAACGTGCGACCTATACTTCACCCTTCGTTGACAGTTGTAGCGCCGGCTTCCTAGAATCGCTTTGTGACACGAATCCAAAGCGAGCATTTTTAATCATCATGTCTACGCACTCCCAGGGGCAGGTCGATACCGTAATGCAAGAGGGACGGCTTTTCGCGCCGCCGGCCGATTTCGCGGCGCAAGCCCGTATTCCATCCCTGGAAGCCTATGAGGCTCTTTGGCGGAAAGCCGCCGCCAACGTGGAGGATTTCTGGGGCGAAATGGCCGGCGAACTGCACTGGTTTAAGCCCTATCGCAAAGTGCTGGAGTGGAATGAGCCGTTCGCCCAATGGTTTGTCGGCGGGCAAACCAACGCCAGTTACAATTGCCTTGACGTCCATCTCAATACGCCGCGCATCAACAAAGCCGCCATCATTTGGGAAGGCGAACCCGGCGATACGCGCGTGCTCACCTATCAAACTCTCCATCATGAAGTTTGCAAATTCGCCAACGTGCTGCGCTCGCTGGGCATCAAAGCGGGCGACGTGGTGTCGATCTACATGCCGATGGTGCCCGAACTGCCCATCGCCATGCTGGCCTGCGCCCGTATCGGCGCGGTGCATTCGGTGATTTTCGGGGGCTTTTCGAGCGAGGCCATCGCCGATCGCAATAACGACGCGAAAGCGAAACTCATCATCACGGCCGACGGGGCCTGGCGGCGCGGCAGGCAGTTGCCGCTCAAAGCGAACGTCGACGCGGCGCTGGAAAAATCGTCCACCGTCGAACACTGCATCGTCTTGCGGCGGCTGGCCGGCGACGTGCCGATGCGCCCAGGTCGCGACCTTTGGTGGCACGATTTAATGCACGGCGTCAACGGCGACGCCGCCGCCGAACCGCTCGATAGCGAGCATCCGCTGTTCATCCTTTACACCAGCGGTTCCACGGGCAAGCCAAAAGGAATTGTCCACACGACCGCCGGTTACCAGCTCTTCGTCAAGAAGACGACGGAGTGGGTGTTTGACCTGCGCGAGGAAGACATTTATTGGTGTACGGCCGATTGCGGCTGGGTCACCGGGCACAGCTACGTGGTTTATGGGCCGTTGGCCGCCGGCGCCACGGTGTTCATGTACGAAGGCGCGCCTGACTATCCGCAAGAAGACCGCTTTTGGTCGTTGATCGAAAAATACCGCGTCAGCATTCTCTATACGGCGCCGACGGCCATTCGCGCCTTCATCAAATGGGGCGATCATTGGGTCGATCAGCACGATCTGTCGAGCTTGCGACTGTTAGGCACGGTGGGTGAAGGCATCAACCCCGAAGCCTGGATCTGGTATCATCGCAAGATCGGCCGCGAGCGCTGCCCGATCGCCGATACCTGGTGGCAAACCGAAACCGGCGGCATCATGATGAGCCCTCTGCCGGGAGCGATCGCCACCAAGCCCGGAAGCTGCACCAAGCCATTGCCGGGCATCATTCCGGCCATTGTCGACGAGCACGGCCAGCCGGTCGCGCCGGGCCAGGGGGGCTGGTTGGTCATCACGCAACCTTGGCCAGGCATGTTGCGCGGCATCTGGGGCGACGACGCGCGCTACAAAGAGCAGTATTGGGGCAAAGTTCCGCACTGCTATCTCGCCGGCGACAACGCCCGTTGCGATCGCGACGGTTATTACTGGATCATGGGCCGCATTGACGACGTGCTCAACGTCTCCGGGCACCGCCTGAGCACGATTGAGATTGAGAGCGCCTTGGTCAGCCATCCCAAAGTGGCCGAAGCGGCGGCCGTGGGCCGGCCCGACGAGATCAAAGGCGAAGCGGTGGCGGTTTTCGTCACGCTCAAAAGCGGCCCGCCGGATGAATCGTTGCGCGATGAGTTGCGGCGGCACGTGCGGCGGGAGATCGGCGCCCTGGCTCAGCCCGACGACATTCGCTTTACCAGCGCGCTGCCGAAAACGCGCAGCGGCAAGATCATGCGTCGCCTGCTGCGCGACATCGCCGCCGGTAAAGAGACGATCGGCGATACGACGACGCTGGAGGACTACAGCGTGCTCACGAAGCTCCGCAACGACGACGAGTAGGGCGATGCTGGTCTGCGTAAAATGCCCGACTTTGATACGATGACGAGCTGAAATTCCATACTGGATTTGTTCCGCACCGCCACCGCCGGGCTTGCCCCGGTGGAAGCGCTGACTGAAATGCTAGAATGAACGCCCCGCCAGATGCGTTCCGTTTTCGCGTTGCATCCGCTGCCGAAGGCAGCGGATGCAACGCGAAAACGGGGCGCGTTCGGTGCCGCGCATCTAGCCAGTCAATCATCGCTCGACGGGGGCAAGCCCCGATCGTGGCGGAATAAATCTGGTATCAAGCAAGCCAGGGCGACCAGCGCTTTCCCAGCCATCCTCCGGTTACGAAATTCAGCTTTCAGATAGACTCTCAATGGGCTACCGCACGCTTCAAGAATGTCTTGACGATCTGGCCGCGACAGGCCGGCTCGTGCGCATCGACGAGCCGGTCGATCCGCATTTGGAAGTGGCTGAAATCCAGCGCCGCGTCTGTCAGGCGGGTGGGCCGGCGGTGTACTACGCGCGGCCCAAGGGCTGCGACTTTCCGCTTGTCAGCAACCTGTTTGGCACGCTCGACCGCGTGCGGTTCCTGTTCCGCGATACGCTCGACGACGTCATGCGGCTGATGCGGCTTAAAGCCGATCCCGGCGAGTTGCTGCGCCGGCCCGCCCATTGGCCGGGGGCCGCGCGATCCGCTTGGCATGCGTTGCCGCGTCGCGTGCGGCGCGGCCCGGTGCTGGCACACGAGATACCGCTTTCAAAACTGCCAAAAGTGCAAAGCTGGCCCGACGATGGCGGGCCTTTCATCACACTGCCGCTGGTCTATACCGAACATCCTCGGCGGCCCGGTTGGCGGCACTCGAACCTGGGAATGTATCGCGTGCAACTCGCCGGCAATGAATACCAGCCGGAGCGCGAAGTCGGTCTGCACTATCAGATTCATCGCGGCATTGGCGTGCATCACGCGGCGGCCATCGAAGCGGGCAAGCCGCTGCGCGTCAGCGTGTTTGTGGGCGGTCCGCCGGCAATGACGCTGGCGGCGGTGATGCCGCTGCCCGAAGGACTGCCCGAAATCGTTTTCGCCGGCGTGCTCGGCGGACGGCGCGTGCCGCTCATCGCGCAAGCCGACGCGCCGGCGATTTATGCCGACGCCGATTTCTGCCTGACCGGTTACATTGCTCCCGACCGCGTGCTGCCCGAGGGGCCGTTTGGCGATCATCTGGGTTATTATTCGCTGCGGCACGATTTTCCGGTGCTGGTGGTGGAGCATGTTTATCATCGCGCGGGGGCGGTGTGGCCTTTCACGGTGGTGGGCCGTCCGCCGCAAGAAGACACGGCCTTTGGCCAGTTCATTCACGAGTTGACGGGGCCGGTGATTCCGACGGTCGTGCCCGGCGTACAGGCGGTGCATGCCGTCGACGCGGCCGGCGTTCATCCGCTGCTCTTGGCCATTGGCAGCGAACGCTACGCGCCGTACGCTCCGCGGCGGCAGCCACAGGAGTTGCTGACGCAGGCCAACGCGTTGCTCGGGCAGGGGCAAATGTCGCTGGCCAAATACCTGTTGATCGTGGCGCGTGAAGACCAGCCGCGGCTTGATATTCACGACATCGCGGCCTTCCTGCGGCACTTGCTGGCGCGGGTCGATTGGACGCGCGACCTGCATTTTCAGACCCGCACCACGATCGACACGCTCGATTACTCTGGCGACGGCTTCAATGAAGGCTCGAAGCTGGTCATCGCCGCGGCTGGGCCGGCGCGGCGTGAGTTGCCGGTCGAGCTGCCGTCGGATCTAGCGCTTCCCGACGGCTTTTCGTCGCCGCGCATCGTGCTTCCCGGCATCGTCGCGATCACCGCCCCGGCGTATACCGCGAGCGGCGATGCGGCGCTCGACCGCTTTGTGAGGTCGTGCGACGAACATCAGCCGTTGAATCGGTTTCCGCTGGTGGTCTTGGTTGACGACAGCGGCTTCGCCGCTCAATCGCTCCCTAACTTTCTCTGGGTGGCGTTCACGCGATCCAACCCGGCGGCCGACATCGACGGCATCGGCGCTTTTACCCACCAAAAACATTGGGGCTGTCGCGGTTCGCTCGTGATCGACGCCAGACTGAAACCGCACCACGCGCCACCGCTCGTTCCCGACGCGGAAGTGACCCGCCGCGTGGAAGCCTTGGCCGCGCCGGGCAAACCATTGCATGGAGTTTTTTAATTGTTCGGCTTCGACGCGCTGGACAAGACGCTAGCCAAAAGACGAGGAACTGATCGCGGAACCGATCACCGCGGGACCGCAGCGCAGTGCGGCCCCCAACTTGCCGCGAGCATCGACGCCGTTTCGTTGTTTACGGGCGACCTCCTCGCGCAGGATCGGCACATCGGCGGGAGCTTCGCAGCCTAGCTTGATCGATCCGCCGCGGATCTCCAAGATCGTGAGCGTGATGTTCGATCCGATCATAATTCGCTCGCCCACTTTTCGACTGACTACCAGCATCGGCACTCCTTCCTTTCGGCCCCGATTGGATTCGTCCGTGAACGCCGGCTTGTGCGGCGTCGCCACGTTTGGCATGCCTATATTATTCAGCCAGGAAGTGGACAGGGAATCCCGCCATTTCGCGTTGGGGCCTAGCAAAAACTCGTAGAGTTTGGGCCTACGGTATTTGACCGTGCATGCCGTTCCGGTTGCTTCCCAAAGGCTTTTGCCCTTATGATGTGCATAGGATTCGCCGAGCAGTTTATGAGCTATCGCGTCGTCGAAGTTACAACACACGATCATTACCGGTTGAAGGTTCGCTTTCAAGATGGCACGGAAGGCGTCGTGTCACTGGCGGAAGATCTCTTCGGGTCGATGTTTGAACCGCTCCGCGACCCAGAGTTTTTTGCCCAAGCAAGCATCAATAAGTTCGGAGTCGTCTGCTGGCCCAACGGCGCCGACTTAGCGCCCGATGCGCTGTATCATGACGTTCGGTCGGCTCAGCGACAATCCGCGCTGCCCGTTGACTGTGAGGTAAATCAGGTCCGGTAGCATGACTGGTTCGTTAACATGCCAGTGGCGTAGAAATAGAATGATCGTCGGCAACTAAAATCTAAAACTTAGCGTCCAAAATCGAGGCTCAGCATGTCCATCACGCACGTGCAAAATGGTCCGCGTCTACCAGAGTCGTTGAGAGTGCAACTGCTCGACTTCCGCCGCCGAGTGTGGTCGAGCAAAATCGCGGAGGCGCTGGCCGTGGCCGCGTTTGGATTGCTGATGGCCTGGCTGGCGGTGTTCATTCTCGATCGCCTTGCCGATACGCCGGCGGCCGCGCGGTGGAGCGTGCTGGCCGTCGCTCTGGCGGTCGCCGGCATTCTGCCGCTGTACGCTTATCGTTGGATCTGGCGGCGGCGGCAATTGCCGCAGTTGGCGCGGCTTTTGACGCGTAAGTATCCCGACGTGGGCGACCAATTGCTGGGTATCATCGAGTTGGTCGATAGCGAGGCCGAACAAGTGCGTTCTCGCGCCTTGTGCGAAGCGGCCATCGTGCAGGTCGCCCGGCAAGCGGCCGGACACGACTTTAACAACGCCGTGCCCAAACCACGGCACCGGCAGTGGGCCTGGGCGTTGGCCGTGCCCGCGATCATCGCCTTGCCCGCCGCCATCTTCGCGCCCGCCGCGGCCGGCAACGCCTGGCTGCGGCTGTTGGCGCCCTGGCGTTCGACGCCACGCTATACGTTCGCCGCGCTTGAGCGAGTGCCAGAGCGGTTGGTCGTGCCGCATGGCGAGCCGTTCACGTTCAGCGTGGTGTTGGCGGAGCAATCGCGCTGGCGGCCGAGCGGCGCGGTGGCGCAATATGGCGAACAAACGCCCGTCGCGGCGTCGTTGGCCGCTGGCGGCTACCAGTTTGAGCTCGGCCCGCAGATCGACGCCGGTTGGCTCCGCCTGCGCGTGGGCGACGCCGCGCACCGCGTTCGCGTCGAGCCGACGCTACGGCCGGAACTGACGATGGTGGAGGCGGACGTGCGCCTGCCAGAGTATCTCGGCCGATCCGAGCACCTTAATAAGGATGTCCGCGGGGGAATGCTCTCGGTGGTGAAGCAAAGCGGTGTCGAGGTGAAAGCGACGGCCAATCGCGATCTGGCCGCCGCCAGTGTGAACGGCTCACCGCGACCGGCGGCCGGCCCGGCTTTCGCGGCGCCGGCGGCGATCGTTGCCGAATCGCAAGACCTCAAGCTAAGTTGGCAAGATCACGACGGCCTCAGCGGCTTGACGCCGTTTGTGCTGGCGATCGAGGCCCGCGATGACGACGCGCCGACGGTCGCCTGCCAGAATCTGCCGCGGCAAAAGGTCGTGCTCGACAGCGATACGTTAAGCTTTGTCGTCATGGCCCAGGATGATTTTGGCGTAAAGCAAGTGGGCATCGAGTGGCGAGGTTTGCCCAGCGAAGATCGGCCCACCTTGGTTCCCGCCCAAGGCGAGCGCATGCTTTCGGCCGGCGGGCACGACAAGGAAGTGCTGGAAGCCGCCGGCGTGTTTTGCGCCAAGTCGCTCGGCATTGAACCGCAAATCATTGAGTTGCGCGTCTACGTGGAAGATTATTTGCCCGGCCGCGAGCGCGTCTATTCGCCGCCGGCCACGCTCTTTGTGCTCAACGCCGAGCAGCATGCCGAGTGGCTGGCCGATCAACTCAACCGTTGGCACCATCAATCGCTGGAAGTGCGCGACCGCGAACTGCAACTCTATGCGACCAACAAGGAACTGCGCGAGTTGACGCCCCAAGAGCTGGACCAACCCGAGACGCGCAAACGTCTGGAACGGCAGTCGGCCGGCGAACATGCCAACGGCGCGCGACTTTCGCGCTTGACCAATGCGGGCGAAGCGCTCGTGGCCGAAGCCGCGCGCAACCCGAACTTCGGCGTGGGGCATTTGGAAAAGTGGGCCGAGATGCTGCAAGTGCTCAAAGATATTTCGGCCAATCGCATGCCCTCGGTAGCCGATTTGCTGGCCGACGCCTCCGCGGCGCAAAAAACCGCCGGCGAACCGTTGGGTGAAAAATCAGGGGAGAAATCTTCACCGCCGGCGCCCATGGTCGGTCAAATCCGCCGCGCCGGCGGCAAGCCTGGCGAACCGAACAAAGACGAACCGGAGAAAACGCCGCCGGCGCCGTCCATCGTCGATGCCGAAAGCTCGCAGCAACCGCAAGACAAAGACGACGCCTCCGAGCCGCCTCCGCCCAAGGGCGGAGGCGCGCCGCTGAAGCTGCCCGTCACCACGCTGACCGCGGGAAAACCGGCCGGCGAATCGTGTCCGGCGGCTGAAAAGGTTGAGCGGGCCGTGAAGGAGCAGGAAGATTTATTGGCGGAGTTCGCCAAAGTCGCCGACGAGTTGAACCGCGTTTTGGCGAACCTGGAGGGAAGCACGTTCCTCAAGCGACTCAAGTCGGCGGCGCGGAAAGAGTTGAGCATGGCCGAGGATCTGACGCAGCACGTCAGCGGCGATTTTGGCTTGCCGGCCCAGCGCGCGTCGGGCGAATCGCAAGAACTGGTGCCCAAGCTGTCCGACATCCAGGTCAAGCTGGCCGAAAGCGTCGGCACGATTGTCGACGACATGAAAGCGTATTATGAGCGGCGGCGGCTGACCAAGTTCAAAAACGTGCTCGACGAGATGCAAAAGGTCGAAGTGGTGGGCAAACTGCGGCAGGTGGGCGACGACCTGCCGCACGAGATGGGCATTTCGATCGCGCAGTGCGAGTTCTGGTCGGACACGCTCGACCGTTGGGCCGAAGATTTGGTCGATCCGGCGTCGGGCGGCACGTGACCGGGCGGAAATCGGCCGGCAGTTTGCCGCCCTCCGTCATTCTGGAAATCATGCAAGTTTTGGAAGCTGAAATCGCCCTGCGTGAAGACACGCGCGTGGCCGAGCAATCGCGACCCGCGTTGGCCGCCGAGCAGTTCGCGACCGACGCTCAAAAGCTTTCCGCCAAGCAGGTGGAGTTGCGCGAGCGCATCGACGGCGCGGTGAAACGCATCGGCGAGTTGCCCGACGCGGAGAGCAACTTTGGCTATGAGTTGGAACTGATGGGCGCGGTGGGCCGCGTGATGGACGAGGCCGCCGAGATTTTGGCGCGGCCCGACACGGGACCGCCGGCCATCGCGGCGGAAACGGAAGTGATTGAGCTATTGTTGCAGGCCAAGCGTTGCAATCCCAAGAAGGGCGGCGGCGGTGCCGGCAGCACGCCCGGCGGCGGCGGCGCTGAAGACCCGGCGGAACAGCCCGCCTTGGCGCTGGTGGGCAGCGGCGCCAACGAAAAGGCCCGTCCCGATGAGCGCGACGTTCAGCAAGCCACCGGCGAATCGGGACGTGCCTTGCCGGAAGAATTCCGGGCGGGACTGGACGAGTATTTTAATCAGTTGGAGAAGCAGCGGTAAAGCAAGCGGCGCTCGTTGACCGACCAGCGACGAAATGCATCGCTTTCCACATCCTATCCGTGCCCATCCGCGTCATCCGTGGTTCTTCATACGGAACCACGGATTTCACGGATGGGCACGGATAGGCGAAGGAAAACCTTCAGCGGTTGAGTGTGCCGTGCGACCTGGAAGAAATCAAATGCACCGTGGCGACGCGCTCGGCATTTTGCTGGCGTTGACCTTTTCTGTGTCACAACCAACTGGCGCACTGGCTCAATCCGAGCGCGGGCAGCTTGAGACGTTTCGCCGGCGGGCTTCGATGCTGGCGCAGATCGCGGTGATGGATGAGTGTTTGCTCTTCACCGCCGATCAGCGTGCGCAACTACTCGCCGCAATGGAACTGCCTGAAAATGACGCCTGGTGGCGGCCCAACGGCGGCGGCGCCATGCTTTTTACGGCGAATTCGCTGTTGCTCGACAGGCTTGGCGACAGGGGGCTGGGATGCTTCCTGATCTCGGATGGTGAGCTGGCGCGCTGGCTGTTGCCTTCTCAGGTCGCGCTCTACCGTGAGCTGCGTCGACCAATCGCTCAACAATTTGTCGCTCAACAACGGGTGGTCGCCCACGACGGCCCCAAGCCGGTGACCGTGGTTGAAATCCGCCCGGTGCCGCGGGAATCTCCCTCCCAAGGCGATCTGCAAAAATCGCGTGTTTATCTCGCGCACCGCGTCAACATGCTCTTTATCACCTGTGGTTTACGCGGCTCGCAACGCCAGAAACTGCTGCTGGCCGGCGCGCTGGATCTGGAGCAACTGCGCGACCGACAGCCTGCGCCGAAGCCGGCCGAGGACCCGCCAGGCGCGATCGTCGAGCGATCTTTGGTCACCGGCGTTCCGCCGCGAACGCCGACAACCATTTTTGACGAAGACACATCCGCCTTCCATAAATCGCTGCGCCGACTGACGGACGAGCAGCGGCGGCTGTTGCGGGCGTCGGAGGACGGCCGCCGCGATTTTCGCCGCCGGGCGATCGTCGCCGCCGCGGTTGTCGGCTTCGTTCGCCGCGCGTCGCTCACGGCCGAGCGATGCGAAGAGTTGTCGAGCGCGTTCAACGACGCCAGCGCGGCGGTTCCCACCGTCGAACTGGAACGTGAATGCCTGCTCGCCATGAGTCGGTTAAGCGAGGAACGCAGGCGTTCGTTCTTCGCTGACGAACAATGGCCGGCCGCGCAGCAACAGTTTGAACAACTGACGCGGATGGCCGAGTCGCTTAAACCTTCGCTCGCCGCGCGCAAGCTCGTGCTGCGCAAAGTGCGTGTGAAAACGGTCTGGAAGAACAAAGAGCCTTGGGGCGACTTGCAGATGGACGAACTTGAGTTGGATATTGGTGCTAAGTAGCGTTTTATCAAAATTAAGGCTTCGGCTTGGACTCTGTAACTCGCGCGATGGGTGCCGTTGCCCGGATGGTGGAATCTCGGGTTCGACGGTAGACTATAAATATGAGTGAAGCAATGATGACGATTGAGGATGCGGCGCGGCGTCTGAATGATGTTGTCGATCACGTTCGCGCGAAGGGCGAGCCGGCAATTCTTTTGAGATCAGGGCAACCCGTCGCTCGAATTGTGCCGGTTTCGCCGGCATGTGAGGCGTCGGATGACTTGGTTGCGTTTCTACGCTCCTGGCGAACGAGGTATCCGGATCCGGACGATGATTTTTCCGATGTAGTTCAGGAGAGCCGGCAATGTCAGAGCCCACCACGGGATCCGTGGGAATCATCCTAGATTCGTCTGTCATCGTCGCCTTCGAGCGGCGGCGTTTCGACTTCGAGCGGTTCGTGAGCGAGCATGCGCCACCTGCGATCGCGGCAATTACGGCCGGCGAACTACTCATTGGCGTGGAGCGGGCGAACACTCCCCAGCGGCGGAGCCGCCGCGAAGCGTTCGTGCAAAGCATTTTTGACCGCGTTCCCATAATCTCTTTTGACCTGGCGCAAGCGCGTTTGTTTGCGGCGCATTTCGCCGATCTCACCGCGCGCGGAGAAATGATCGGCGACCGCGACCTGCAAATTGCGGTCACCGCGCTCAGCTTGAGCTTTGACTTGGCTTCTTTGAACCAGCGCGAATTCAGCCGCGTACAAGGCCTGAGTCTGGCAAACGTCACGCCGTATATTGGCCCTCTTGAGGCGTAGCGATGTTTTTCAAATACCTACCATTCATCATCGTGCTGGCGGCGTGGCCCGCGTTGGCCGACGGGCCGAAGACCGCCGATGGCGAGACGTTGCGTAAACAGGCCGCGGCCGAATTGAAAAAGAAAGATGCCGATGGCGACGGCGCGCTGACGTTGGAGGAATTTCTCGCGCACACGCCCGACACGGAGCGCATGGATCGCACGCGGCGGTTCCTGTTGTTCGATTTTGACGGCAACCATAAACTTGACGGCGATGAGTTTTATACTTCGTCCGTGCCGATTGACGCACGCGGCGACGTGCCCGATCCGATTCTCCAAGCCGAGCAAGCCGCCTTGGCCAAATGGGAGCTGATTTTCACCACGGCCGATCGCGACGGCGACGGCGCCTTGTCGCGCGACGAATGGCCGGCCAAGCGGATGGCGGCCGAGATTCCGGCCCTGGCCGACGTGACGTTCTCTTTGTGGGACCACGACGGCGACCACAAGATCGACCGCGCGGATAGCCGCTGGTTGTTTCAAGTGGCCTATGGCCTGACGCAGTTCGATGGCCGGCCGCTGCGCACGGCGACCGGCCGAGTCTTTAGCTGGTACTACTACCGCAATCTCGACAGCGACGGCAATGGCGTTCTGTCGCGCGATGAATTCGTATCGAGGCATCACTCAGGCAGGCAAAACGCCGCGATCTTCGCCACGCTCGACGCCAACGCGGACGGTCAACTGACCGACCGCGAGACCTGGTCGCTGCTCTGGCATGACACGATCACCGAGTTTTTGAACTACGACAGCGATCGCGACGGTTCTCTATCGCCTGACGAAATGCAGGCGATCGGTTGGGGCACGGCGATCGCCCGGCAATGTGTACCCGCCTTCGACGACGACGAAGACGGCCGGCTTTCGTTCCGCGAGTTTCGCCAAACGACGTTCGCCAATCAAGCGTCGGCCTGGTCGTCGCGGCGAGATGTGGATCAGGACGGCCGGCTCTCGTGGGCGGAATTTTACACGGAACGATCACCGCTGCTGATCGCGCAGAGCCGTTTCATGTTCGACCATTTCGACCGCAACCACGACGGTTTCCTTTCGGCGCGGGAATTCACCATCGAAGGCGACGCCAATCAGCAACAAATCCTGGCGCAGGTGCGGCCGCTTGAGCGATGCCTGCCGTTGGAGGTGGAGTTCGCTCAACATGTCTGCGATTTGACCGACGAGCAAACCGCTGCCTTGGAACGCGCCGGCTGGTTCGCGATTGAGCGTCTGACCGATCAAATCGCCGATAACCTGCGGAGAAGAAATGCCGGCGACCGCCGACTGGCGGCGATCGCTTTCGTGGCGAACATTTTGAGCGCACCTCGTCTGACGATGCGCCGCGAGCTGGTACGGGCAATGCAACCCGGTTCGGACGGCGACATTTTCCCACTGGTCTTGCAGTCGCCCCCCGATCTTTGGAAAAAGCTCGACGCGGAACACACGGCGGCCGCCAAGCGGCGGCGCCAGGCGGCGGTTTCGGCGCACGTGGCATTGCTCGACGAGACGCTGCTATTTACCGATCGCCAGCGGCAAGATTTGTGCCGGTTGTTGGGCGAAGAAACGAACGACGCTTGGTGGCGTCCGACAAACGCCGGCCTCATGTTGAATCCCGCCGGCGAACAGCTTTTTGCCACGCTCGCCGGCGGCACGCTCGGCGCCTTCGCCGTGCCCGAAGCCGAGTTGGCGAAGAGGCTGACCGTGGAGCAATTCGCGACGCTCAGGGAGCTTGAGCAACCGTGGCCGCAAGAAATGCTCTTGGTGCGGCAAGCCGCGCGGCGGAAAGCGGTGCCGGCCGCCAAGGCGCCGGCGGCGCTGGGCAATAAGGTTGGCGCGCCAGCACAGCGCGCGGTCCCGATGGCGGGTGGCATGTTCCCCGCGCAAGCGCTTGTCATCCAACGGGTCGTGGGGCGCCGGCTGCCGGTGGAACATCAACAGCGGTGGTATGCCGGTTACGTAACGCGGCGACTCGACGATATCGACGCGACTTGCGGCCTCAGTGCGACACAACGCGAAAAACTATCGCTGGCGGCGAAGCTCGACGTGGCGCGCTGGCGAGATCAGCGATCGCAATCCGCCGGAGAAAAGTTGGCCGCGGGGGAAGAACTGATTGTCCAGCAAGTCATGACGCGCGGCGGCCAGCCGTTTTCCTGGGCGATTTTTGAGGACTCCGATTCTTTTTTTAGAAGATCGCTGCGCAGCCAATTGCTTGCTGACCAGAAGCAAAAGTTGCTCGCGGCCGACCGCGCGCGAGCTGACTTCCGCCGGCAGGCGCTCGTGGAGGCGCTTGTAACCGGCTTTGAGACGGCGGCATCACTGACGGCGGACCAATGCGATGCGCTCACGGCCGAATTCAAAGCCGAGGCGGCAGATTTGGATCCGGCCGCGGCCGACTGGCCGCTCGATTGCTTGCGCCGCGTCTTACAAGCCTCCGACGAGCGCTTACGGGCGATTGTTCATGAATTTCAATGGGAGCGTTTCGAGACAAAACGCGGTATCGTTGCCGAGACCTTGCGGCAATACGAGTTGCGGCAACGCGGTGAAGCCTCTGTAGGGAATGCCCTCCCTGGCAATCCGTGAGCTAGCGCGGATTATTCGTCAAGCCCTCGCATGGGCGGCGCACCGCAGCGTAGCAGAACTCGCGCGAGTTCTGGCCGTAAGCCACGGCCAGACTTCTTACGAAGTCTGCTACGGGCTGATGAATAATCCGCGCTAGAGGCTATTGGAAATAGGAACCTCACGGCAGAAAGTCAAGCCGCTCCGCCGAATTGAAGCAGATCCGTATCCGCCGGCGAGTACGGCACGCTCTTCAAAAACCCGTTGATTTCCGAAATGATCCAATCTTGCTCGGATTGGCTGTTGCAAGGGATCTTGAATGAGCCGCCTTCATAGATAAGCTCGGCGGAGAAGGGCGAATAAGTGCCATTTTCCTTCTGAACAATGACGGTTCCGGGCCGCGCGCACTGCACTTTCTCGCGTGAGACGCAACGGCGCCGGAGATAAGTCAGGCAGCGTTTTTCCAAATAAGCGCGCCCCGAATCGATGTAGACGCTAGTCGAGCCGCGCGACGACCAGATGACGCCCGCCAGCATGCCGAACCCCACCAGCCAGAAAGGTATCGAGAAGGAAGCGAAGATGACTTGTGCGCGTGGGATGGCGCCCGCCGCCATCTTGCCAAACGGGGCGAAGCCCAACGCTCCTGCCGTCCAGAAGGCGATGAACGCCAGCCAGAAGGCGGCGAAGCCAAGCAACCCCCAAGTGGCGGCGCGCATGCCTTGCGGCGGTATCACGATGCCAAGCTGTCGCTCCGTGCGCTCGAGCTTCGCCCACGCGTCAAATGGCCGTTCCACAGGAAGAATGTCGGTTAGCGGAAAGACTTCGTTGCACGCATCGCATTTAAGCAAACCGGTCTCGAATGAAATATTCGCCACCGGCAATTCCAGCCGGCACTTTGGACATCTGACCTGCATTGCCGCCTCCAACGGATTTGAGGGTTTGCCTCACGACGAATGGCGAAGTAGTTATTATGTTGCTAAACCCGATGGGCTACAATGGCTTTAGCCATCGGAATGCCATTGCACTGCCGTAATGCGCGGTTCGCGGCCGACAGGACAATTGCGACCTTTTTCGATGGAAAACTTCATGCCAGAAAATCAAGCCGAAGCGCCCGAAAGCACGGCGGAGCGAGTCGCGTTGTGGCGGGCGATGCACGTTCAGCTCGATCCGCCGCCGCATATCATCACGGATGAAATCGGCCTGCGGCTGATCGCGCCAGAGGACGGCTGGCGCGACCGGCCCGACATGCATCCCGATGGCAGCAAACTTTTTCGCGCCTCGATCGTCGCCCGGGCGCGCTTTGTGGAAGACTTGGTTCTCGAACAAGCCGGCCGCGGCGTCAGCCAATACGTCATCTTGGGCGCCGGTCTCGATAGTTTCGCGCAGCGCAAGCCGTCAGCCGCCGCCCAGGTGAAAGTGTTTGAGATCGATCGGCCCGGCCCTCAGGCTTGGAAACGCCGGCGGCTGATTGAACTGGGCTTCGGCACGCCCAACTGGCTGCGTTTCGTGCCGGTCGATTTTGAGACGGACGGCGCCTGGTGGGAAAGGCTGATCGCGGCCGGCTTCGCCGCGGGCGAGCCGGCGGTCGTGGCCTCGAACGGCGTCAGCATGTATCTCACCAAGGAGGCGATCTTGGCCACACTTCGCCAAATGGCCGCCCTCGCCGCCGGCTCGACTTTCGTCATGACATTCATTTTACCGCTGGAAATGGCCGAGCCGGCGGTGCGTGACGCGCTGGAAGCCGCGGCCAAAGGAGCACGCGCGAGTGGCACGCCCTTCCTTAGTTTCTTTACGCCGCCGGACATGCTGGCGCTGGCTCGCGAGGCCGGATTCAGCGAAGCGCGGTGCGTGTCGTCCACCGATCTGGACCAACGCTATTTCGCCGGCCGCGCCGACGGGTTCCGGCCGCCGGCAAATTCCGAAGCCCTGCTTGTCGCGACGACATCTACTTCACGCGGACAGAAATGAGAATCTATCCGAAAACTCGCCGTGGGGCGGGCCGCCGGCCCGTCTGGAAGCGAAAGACGGCTCGGCGAGCCGCCCCACGATACGCGGCCCAGAGGGCACCCCGTTCCATACAGAACCGCTCAATCCACAAACGAAAACCCCATGCTGAAAACCAAAACTTTGTTCCGCGCCGCCGCGTTTTGCGTCGCCTTCTGCTATCGGGCGGCGGCCGCCGCCACGGCCGCGGAGAACCTTTATTTTGATTCCGACGGCGTGCGGCTGCGCTACATCGTGGCGGGCGAAGGCGAACCGGTGCTGCTGATTCATGGCCTGGGGGCGAGCTTGCATCTGCAATGGAGCGCTCCGGGCGTGTTGAACGAGTTGGCCAAAGACCACCGCGTGATCGCCTACGACAACCGCGGACACGGCCGTAGCGGCAAGCCGCACGACAGCGAGAAATATGGTGACGATATGGCGGCCGACGCGGTGCGATTGCTCGATCATCTGCAGATCGCCCGGGCGCATATTGTCGGGTATTCAATGGGGGCGATCATCGCCGATAAATTGCTCGCCGAGCATCCAGAGCGGTTTTTAAGCGCCACGCTGGGCGGCGCCGGCTGGATCAAACCCAACGATCAGCGCGCCGTTTTCCTGCAAGACCTGGCCGATTCACTCGATCGCGAAGAAGGCATCGGCCCGCTCCTCGCCAGGCTCACGCCCGCAGGCCAGCCCCAGCCTGACCGCCGCCGCTTCAGCTTTCGCCTGGTTAATAAAGCGTTTGGCCTGGTGAACGATCAAAAGGCGTTGGCCGCGGTGGCCCGCGCCATGAACGAATTGGCCGTCACGGAAGAACAGCTTCGCGCCAATCAGGTGCCCACCTTGGCGCTGATTGGTGAGAAAGATCCGCTGAAAGTGACGGTCGATGAAATGGCGGCGGTCATGCCGCACCTCACCGTCAGCGTCATTCCCGACGTCGGCCATTTCCGCGCCTATCGAGACCCTGAATTCGTCACGCGGCTCAAGAGTTTTTTGCGGGCGCACTCGGCGACAGCCCGCCCGTAAAGCCCTCGCCGTCGGGAAAACGCAACCCGGCGATGTTGAACGGTTCGAGGCCGGCGGCGACCTGCCGCGCGAACGAACGCACTGACGCGGCCGGCGCCGAGCCATGTTCGGTGATTGACAAGAGGCGTTGATAGGCTTCATGAAGCACCGCCTGATACGCCGGCTCGCCGGCCCAGAGCAACGGTTCTTCGCGGCGTCCGTCGCGGCGGCGGCCCTCGCAATTGTGCGCGGCAATGAAATAAAACATGGCGAAAGCCGCGAACAGCTCGAACTGCTTCATGGCTCGATAACCGCCATGCACCAGCCGGTCGAGATGGCTGATCTCCCGCTGCACGATGCGGTCGTATTCGGCCAGTTTGGCCGTTAGCGTCGGTTTTCGCCAATGTTGTTCGAGGATGGCGATCAAGCGTTCGATGCCCGCAAGGGTGTGAGCGTTGCCGGTGCTGTGCAGGGCGTCCAGTGTGTAGGCAGTGGTGGGCAGCATGGCCCAGCCATCGCCGGCGGCGACACGACAGCGATGTTGCAGCCGGCCGGTTTGGCGCAGTCCGCCCGGCGGGTCAATCGCGCGGGCCTGGCGGAATTGTCTTTCGATCGCAGGAAACGCCGCCAACTGTCGCGCCCACTCGTCCTCGGCCGAAAGGGCGGGTTGGTACGGAAACCGGTCGGCGTCAAGCAGCCAACCGGCGCTCGTCACGCCATTGTTGAATCGCAGCACCCACATCCAGCCGTCATCGCTCACGTGATGCAACGCCGCGTCATCACAAGCGAAGGGGTGGCCGGCGGTGGCGACGCCCAGTTCGCCGAGTACCTCGCCAAAGCGACGCACGTCGCGAAAATGGGCGTAAATGGCTCTGGAATTGGTTTGCAAGCACCGTGGATGATTGCCGATGCCGAGCCATTGTTCGAGCGCGCGGCCTGCGCCCGAAGCGTCGATAAGAAAAGCCGCTTCGATCGTAAAGGCCCGCCCGGCGGCGTGTCCCGCCAGACGCCAGGGCGGCCCTCCGGTAAGCTCGGCGACCTCGGCTTGTTCGATCAATTCGATACCCGCGGTAACGGCTTCGCGCGCGAGGAAATGGTCAAAACTGCTGCGGAGCCAATGGGTGTCGGCATCTTCGGCCGCGTCGCTGGCGGCAATCAAGAGCTGATTCGCCGTCGCTTGCGCCGGCCACGGTGCGTCGCGGCGATGATGAAAATAGCTGAAGCCGCGTTTCA